>JALZOE010000361.1 GCA_030857325.1 Acidobacteriota bacterium | reverse complement strand
TTTTAACGCCGCATTACACCAATCCCGATTGGGCGACCGACCCGACGCATCGCAATCACATTAACTCCTACACGTTCAACACATTCATCGCCGACCGTCGGGTTTTCGATTTCTACACCGAAGTTAAATTAAAGCCGATTCGCACTTACGTTTCGCTGGCAAATTTATGGCGCACCCTGGGAATTGAATTTCTCGTCAATCTCGACCAGAAATCGCCGAAGTTTCGATTCACGCGCAAATTCTGGGAGTTTTATTTAAGCTACATTTTTCGCGGCAAAGAATTGCAATTCGAGTTTGAAGTAATTAAAAACAAAGAAATTTATCCACAGATAAACACGGATTGACATGGAGTAAGACAGAGAAATATTAAAAACACTTAAGGCAAAGAAAACAAAAACCCGCAAATTTTAAAAAATTTCGATTTATCATTATTCTTATCCGGTTTATCTGTGTTCATCTGTGGACGATTTTCTTAAACGACTTTCGTTTTCCATTTCCCGCGCTTGAAAAGAACTGCCGAAACAATCGCCAGCAGTGAAAACGCAATCGTAATCGCCCAGAAAACGCCGCGCGTTCCCATTCCGAAATGATACGCGAGCAGGTAGGCAAGCGGAATTTCAAACAGCCAGAAGATGAAAAGATTTAAATAAGTCGGCGTCCACGTGTCGCCCGCGCCGTTAAACGACGATTCCAAAACCATCCCGAAAGCGTAGAAAACAAAACCGTAAGCGACGATGTGCAGCGCGTCCGTGCCGTAAGCTAAAACGTCGGCTTCGTCGGTAAAAAATCCGACGATTGGATTTGAAAAAACCAGAAAAACAAGGCTGACCGAGCCCAGAACCGCCGCGTTGATAAAAGCCGCTTTCCAAACTGACGCTTCGGCGCGCTCCGGTTTGCCCGCGCCCAAATTTTGCCCGACGAGCGTCGCCGCCGCGTTGCTCAAACCGACGGCTGGAAGCAGCGCGAACATAATGACGCGCAGACCGATTGTGTAACCGGCAATCGCTTCGCTGCCGAATCCGGCGACGACGAATATCAGCACGCTCCAGCTTGCCGTTCCAATCGTAAACTGCAAAACGGCGGGCGCGACGATTTTAAGCAAAACGGAGAAAATCTCCGAATCAAATCGCCAGTGTTCCCGGCGAATCGTGATGCGCCCGCTTCGGCGAATCAAATACCACGCCGCGAACAAAACGCCGAAACCGCGACCGATTGTCGTGCCGATTGCCGCGCCCGTTACGCCGAGTTTCGGGAAAATCCAATTATCAAGAACCACCTGCGGCGCGGCGATTCCGAGAAAAGCGAAAATATCCGCGCCCATAATAAAACACGGCGCGAGAATGATATTTAAAAGATTTGCCAGAACAAGCACGCGCATTGCAATCGCCGCGTCGCCCGCGCCGCGAAAAATCGCGTTCAGCAGAAACAAAAAAACGATGACGAAATTTCCGCCGAGCATAATGCGCGTAAACGTCGCGCCTTCGGCGACGACCTTTTCCGAACCGCCGAGAAGGGCGAGAAAATCGGGCGCGAAAACGATTCCGACAACGCCCATCAAAACCGAAACAATAAGTCCGAGATAAATGGCGTGCGCCGCCGTTTTCGACGCGCCTTCGGCGTCCTGCTCGCCCGTTCGACGCGCAACCGTCGCCGTCGCGCCGATGCTCAAACCAATGGCGACGGCGTAAACAATCGCCAGCATCGATTCGGTCAAACCGACAATCGCCACCGAATCCGCTCCCAGATGCCCGACGAAAAAAATGTCCACGACGGCGAAAATGCTTTCCATCAGCATTTCCAAAATCATCGGAACGGCGAGCAGAAAAATCGCCAGACCGATTGAACCGCTTGTAAAATCGCGGTTTGAGCCGACAACCGCTTCGCGCAAAATTGACCGGAAAGAATTGTTTTCCGCCGCCGCGGAAACATTTATTAAATTGTCCGACATAGAAAAAATTTTATTGATTGAAGAAAAAAGAAACAGAGCGAGATTAGTTTCGCGCCACGAAAAATCCGGCAAGACGGAAAACAAACGGAAATTGCGGCGGCTGGTCAGCGGATTATTATTTTCATAATGTTTTTGACCATAACACAGAAAAACGGCGAACTCAAAAAGTTGTCCGCGAACCGAAACTTGAAAACTTCGGGGCGGCGCGGCATTATTTAATCTGCTCTAAAATTTAATTGAGGAAAAATAAAATAATGAACGAAAACACAGTTTCGGAAACAAACAACGATACGGGCAACGTCAAGCTTCTGCAAAAATTGAAACAGGAAGTCTTCGCGTCCAGCGACGAAAAACTCGCCGTCGCGCTCGGTCGCCCGGTCGAAGAAATAACCGCGTGGCTCGGCGGCGAAGAAATCGACGAAGACGCGCAGGAAAAAATTCACGCGCTCGCGCAAATGCGTTTGGGTTCGGAAAATCAAGCCGCCGAATAATCAACCGAACAGCAAAAAGCAAAAGCGGCGGTGAATTTCAAATTCACCGCCGCTTTTGCTTTAACCTTCATTTTAATTTTGACGCAAGCTAAGCCGAAGGCAGGAATACCCAGCACGAGCAATAAAACCAAGTATTTGCTTTTCATCTTTAACACAAATTTTAGCTTTCATTCACCTTCGATACCGCCAAAAACGCTTCCTGCGGAATCTCGACGCGACCGACTTTTAATCAATTCTATCATCTTCGTCAGGCTCGACTTTCGGAACTTTGCTTAATGCTTTTAGAAATTTTTCACGGCTTCCGCGATTTGCCCGCTCTTTCAGGTATTCGACGGTTGCCCAGGCTGACGCCTTTTCGGCAATCGCCGAGGAGACGAATTGGTCAACCGTAATACCTTCTTTTTCGGAAAATTCGCGCACTTTTTTGAGCAAAGATTCGGGAACGGCGACATTTTCGATAACACTCATTTTATTTCTCCGATTACTCTTAAAAATTCATTCGGTTTAACGGCTTTGATGCGGAATTTTTCAGCTTCAGCGAAGTCTTTCGTGTTGAAAGTAACAATGTAATCGCAATTGCTTTCAACCGCGAGTTCCAAAACAAAATCATCCTTTGGGTCACGCAAAGTCGGTCGCCAAAGGTAGAAAATCTCACATAAGTTTGCATTTTGGCATAAAAAGTCAAGCGCGTCATCAATTTCTCGATGAGTTAGGTTTAACTTCATTTTCGGTCGTTTCAAAACATCTTCGTATTCAAATGCCAACGCAACGGAGAGATTTATTTGAAACCGTGAATCTTCAATCAAAGACAAAAGCCGGAATGACGCGCCAAATTGTGAGCGAAGAGCCGAAAGCAAGACATTTGTATCTAAAATTATTTGATAAACTTCAGCTTTCATTGACCTTCAAAACTGCCAGAAACGCTTCCTGCGGAATTTCGACGCGCCCGACTTTTTTCATTCGCTTTTTGCCTTCTTTTTGTTTTTCGAGCAGTTTTCGTTTGCGGGAAATGTCGCCGCCGTAGCATTTGGCGATGACGTTTTTGCCCATCGCTTTGACTGTTTCGCGGGCGATGACTTTGTTTCCTATTGCGGCTTGGATGGCGACTTCAAACATCTGGCGCGGAATGAGTTCCTTCATTTTGGCGGCAATCAATCTGCCTTTGGCGTCGGCGGTGGCGCGGTGGAGAATCAGCGCGAGCGCGTCAACCTGTTCGCCCGAAACTAAAATGTCGAGTTTTACAAGGTCGCTTTCGACATAGCCCGACAGATGATAATCGAGCGACGCGTAGCCTTTTGAAACCGATTTCAGGCGGTCGTAAAAATCAAGCACAATTTCATTGAGCGGAACCGAATAGACG
>JALZOE010000360.1 GCA_030857325.1 Acidobacteriota bacterium | reverse complement strand
ACCGATTGACGCAGCAATCTGCCCGGCAAAAAGCCATACTGAGACGCCTTCGCTTTTGCCTTCCTTCCACTGTTTATAAACCTGTTTGGCAATGGTAATAATCAAAATCAAGGAACTTACCCAACCGATTATTTCCGTCATAAATCAAAATTGAAAAAGAAAGAACGGCAAAAGGTTTCGCCGTTCTTTTCCCGAAATCTAAACAATTTGTTTTTGCCGTTCGTCGGTTTCGTCTGCGGGCGGCTCTTCGATTGCCGGGTGCGGCAGACGGTCGGGCGGGGTCGGATTTTCCTCTTTTTCTTTCGGCTGTTCGACATCGGTGTTCGGAAAATCTGAATGACTGCCGAAATCGCCGTCGTCTTCGATTGAATTTACATCCGGGTTAGGAATATTTTGAACGTCCTGCATAAGTTTAAATTCTCCTTTTATTGAAATTTAAACGGATTGGAGCAAACGCCGTGCCTTTTTTATTTAAAGTTTGAAGAGTAGTAAATTGAACGGGTTGAAGAATTTTTTGTTATCGAAAGTAAAAATACAGGCGGAAGATTTGTATCGAATCAAGACGGTTGAAACATTAGACGTTTTTCCAAAATAGAAAAAGTGAACATACGAAGACAAAAAATTATCCGATATAAAACCCTTCAGATTTTATAAAAACAACCTGTAACACGCCGGAAAACTATGTATAAAAGTTACGCGGTTGAATGAGAAAATGCAGAAGCCCGCACGATAGTCGAGGCGCAAACTATTGCTGTAAAACACACTCGACCATCGCGCGTGTCTTTTCGCTTCTCGTTTCCCATTTTCCGTTTTCCGTTTCTCGGTGTTCTCGGTGTTCTCTGCGGCGCAAATTCCTTACTCTAAAACGTGCTTCACCGCGTCTTCGAGATTTGTGTATTTAAATTTGTATCCGGCTTCTTCGAGACGTTTCGGAACGGCGCGCGTGCCTTGTAATAAAAGAGTTTCGCCCATTTCGCCGAACATCAGCTTTATCGCAAATTCGGGAATCGGCAGAATCGTCGGGCGATTTAGAACTTTGCCGAGCGTTTTTGTAAACTCTTCATTCGTCACCGGATTCGGCGCGGTTAAATTGAACGAGCCGCGCAGATTTTCATTATCTAAAAAGAAATTGATAATCGAAACAATATCGTCGAGCGCAATCCAGCTCATCCATTGTTTGCCGCTTCCGACGGTTCCGCCGACGCCGAACTTAAACGGCGTCAGCATTTTTTCGAGCGCGCCGCCGTCTTTCGCCAGCACGACGCCGATTCGCATACAGACGACGCGCGCGAAACTTTCGGCTCGCATCGCCTCGCGTTCCCATTCGGCGCATACTTCCGGCAGAAAACCTTCGCCCGATTCGCTGTCTTCGGTGCAGATTTCATCATTCCGATTGCCGTAAAAACCGATTGCCGACGCGCTGATAAAATGTTTCGGCGGATTACTCGTCTTTTCAAGAGCGTCAACCAGAATTTCTGTTCCGATTGTCCGGCTTTCCTTTATCTTCCGTTTCTTTTCGTCCGACCAATTTTCCGACGCGACGTTATCGCCCGCCAGATGCACGACGGCATCGAAGTTTTCGAGTTTCAACTGTTCGCCGTCGTCAAAGCCTTTCGCCGCGTCCCATTGAATTTCATCGGAACTCCGCGGCGTTTTCCGCACGAGCCGATAAACTTCGTGTCCTTTCGCCTGTAAAGTCGGAATCAAATTCGTGCCGACAAGACCGCTCGCCCCTGAAATTAAAATTTTCATATTTTTAGAAACTGATTGTTTTGCTTATGCTTCCAGTCTTGAGCCTTCATATTTTCTTAAACCACAATGCTTACACTCAAAATCAGACAGGAAATTTATCTCACTAACAAACTGAAGTAATGCTTTTTGCAGCGCGGACACTTCCAAACATAAAAACTAATTGCAGTAATTAAGATAATTGCCCAATCAACTAAAATTATATAAACCATTGTGTTTTGTATATTTTCTGAGTATTTCTTGATAGTAAATTCCAAAAGAAAATACAAGGGAACTAAACTTAAAGCGAAACACCAAAAAAGTTTGTTTCTTGCTCGCAGACTTTCCCATTCTTTTTGATAAGGATATTTTTCGTCTTCCATTTTCACTTTTGCGCGTCTCGTTTTCCCTGCAAATCGCGGCGGATAAACTGCACCATTTGGCGGATTTCCTTTTCGGAAAGCTGATTTTTGAACGCGGGCATCGGGAGTTTGCCTTCCTTTATTTGGTTGTAGATTTCTTCTTCGGATTTCCGCGCCGCGTCGCCGTAACGCAGTGACGGAATGAGTTTGCCGTCCGCCATTTGTTTGCCGTTGGCTTCCTGTCCGTGGCAAACGGCGCAATTCTGGCGAAAGATTGAGGCTTCGTAAGACTTGCTTTCGCCGATATTAAATTCACGGCGCGTTGCCTTTCCGCTCGAACAGGCGAAAATTCCCGAAAGCAGAAAACTTAAAATTACGATGATTTTCAGGGACTTCATTTAATCGCGCCGGCAATCGGACTCGACGCCGAAGCGTAAAGACGTTTCGGCATTCTGCCCGAAAGATAGCCGAGTCTTCCGGCTTGCACGGCGAGTTTCATCGCCGTCGCCATCTGCGCCGCGTCGCGCGCTTCGGCGATTGCCGTGTTCATCAAAATCGCGTCCGCGCCGAGTTCCATTGCGATTGCCGCGTCGCTTGGGACGCCGACGCCCGCGTCAACGATAATCACCGCGTCGGGCAACTGCTCGCGCATAATTCTTAAATTCGACGGATTCTGCACGCCCATTCCCGAACCGATGGGCGCGGCGAGCGGCATCACGCACGGACAGCCGATGTCCAATAATTTTTTCGCCATAATCAAATCGTCGCTGAAATACGGCATCACGATAAACCCTTCTCTTACAAGAGTTCGGGCGGCTTCGAGCGTTTGTTCGTTGTCGGGCAGAAGCGTAACTTTGTCGCCGATGACTTCGAGCTTTATCCAATCGGTTTCTAACGCTTCTCTTGCAAGACGCGCCGTGCGAATCGCGTGTTCGGCGTCGTAACAGCCAGCCGTGTTCGGCAAAATCTGCATTTCGGGATTTAGGTAATCGAGAAAAGATTCGGTCGTTCTGTCAAGCGGAACGCGGTTGACGGCAACCGTTACCATTTCCGCGCCCGACGCCAGATGCGCCGCCTGCATTTCTTGATGCGAGCGGTATTTTCCCGTGCCGATAATCAGGCGTGAAGCGAAAGTTTTTCCGGCTAAATTAAATGAATCAGTCATATTAAATCAAGTTTCAGGTTTCTAGTTTTTAGTTTCAAGTTGAACGCGCTTGATAATGTTAAATTTTAACAAAAAATGATTTAAAAGAAATGCGGAATGAGAACGAACTCAATCCGCAACTTGAAAATTAAAATTTAAAGCCCAAAACCAGAAACCAGAAACTTATATTACCCGCCGCCGACGAAATGAATAATCTCGATTCTATCGGCGTCGCTAATCGTTATCGTTTCCCAATCCTTTTTACGCACGACTTCTTTATTTAATTCGACGGCAATTCGTTCCCGCGGCATCGAAAATTGTTCGAGCAGTTCGGTTAAATTTGTTTGACCGGCAATTTCTCTGGCTTCGCCGTTAATAAAAACTTTCATACATTTATCATTCAATAATTAACATTTAGCACAAACCAACCGATAAATGCTAAATGATAAATGATAAATAGACATTATCGGAAATAAGATAATTCCTTATCATCAGTAATATCAATGGTTTGCATTGGTTGTCGAAATGTAACCCGGAGATTGTGCAAACCACTGGCAATCTCTATCACCACATCCGATA
>JALZOE010000359.1 GCA_030857325.1 Acidobacteriota bacterium | reverse complement strand
AGATTGAAGAGCGCGGGAATATTCCGATTCTGGTCGGCGGAACGGGTTTTTATTTGCGGGCTTTAAGAGAGCCATTTTTTGAAAGTCCGAAAACAGACGAAAAATTAAGAGAAAGGCTCGCAAAAATAAAAAACGCGAAAGGCGCGGAGCATCTTTACAAAATTTTACAAAAGGTTGACGCCGCGTCAGCCGCAAGAAATCAGCCGCGCGACTATGTTCGCGTGATGCGCGCGCTCGAAGTTCGTTTTCAAACCGGAAAACGGCTTTCGGAAGTTCAGCCGAACCGCGCCGACGCGCCGGAATTTGCTGACAGAATAAAGATTTTCGCCCTTTATCCGCCGCGTAATTCGCTTTACAAAAAAATCAACGAACGCGCCGAAATTCATTTTCAGCGAGGTCTTGTCGAAGAAGTGGAACGCCTGCGCGCAAGCGGCGTAAAAGACGACACGAACGCGCTCGGCGCGCACGGTTATCGGCGCGTTTGCGAATATCTGCGCGGCGAGCGGTCGCTCGAAAGCGCGATTGAGCGGACGAAACAGGACGTGCGAAATTACGCTAAACGGCAAATGTCGTGGTTTCGGCATAAAGAAGACGTAATTTGGCTCGAAGGCTTCGGCAATGAGACGGAAACGCAAAAAATTTTGTATGAAATTCTCGAAATCTAATTGTGAAAGATTTCTTGTATGTCGCGGTAAATCTGTTATACACTTGTAGTTGCCACTACTTTGAAAATCGAGAGACACCGCAATGGAAAAAACTACCGCCCAAAATATACAGGATGCGTTTCTAAATACCGCCCGCCGCGAAAGATTTAACGTCATCGTTCACTTGCTGCACGGGGCGACGCTTTCGGGCAGAATCAAGAGTTTCGATAAATTTTCCGTTCTGCTCGATGTCAGCAGTCAGGATTTTCTGATTTTCAAACACGCCATTGCAACCATTTCAATCGAACGAAAAAAACAAGAACAATAATCGATATTTTGCCAGGAAAATTTATCACTTTTGAAGGCATCGACGGCAGCGGCAAAACT
Organism: Acidobacteriota bacterium; assembly: GCA_030857325.1. GTDB lineage: Bacteria > Acidobacteriota > Blastocatellia > Pyrinomonadales > Pyrinomonadaceae. The sequence continues at coordinate 2,784 of JALZOE010000359.1, read as the reverse complement.
ACGCAGTTGCAAATGCTGGCGAGCAGGCTGCAAATTGAAGGTTTTGACGTTTTAACGACAATGGAGCCGGGCGGAACGCCTCTGGGAAGACGCCTGCGCGCCGCTTTTCTCGAAACCGAAGAAACGGTCGCGCCGCTCGCCGAGCTTCTGCTGTTTGCCGCCGACCGCGCGCAGCACGTCGATTTTCTCGTCAAGCCGGCGATTGCAGAAGGAAAAATAATCATCTCCGACAGATACGCCGACGCGACTTTTGCTTATCAGGGCGCGGGACGCGGATTTTCCGAAGCGACCGTTAATCAGGTCATCGCGCTGGCGACCGGCAATTTGAAGCCGGATTTGACACTTTTTTTCGATTTGCCAATCGAAGACGCGCTTGAGCGAACGACGAATCGCTCGACCGACGGCGCGCAAAAAAATCGAATGGACAAGGAAACCGCCGAATTTTACAAGCGTGTTCGCCGCGCGTATCTGACGATTGCCGAACGAGAACCGGCAAGATTTCGCGTCATTAACGCAATCGGTTCAACCGAAGAAGTTCACGCCCGAGTTGCGGAAATTGTTACACAGTTTTTAAACGGAAAGCGGAAAACAGAAAATTAACTTCTTCGTATATTCATTTTTCGTTTTCCATTCCAGATATTATGTTCGACAAATTCATCGGCAACACGCGCATCAAGGAAATTATGCGGCGAATGCTTGCATCGAAGCGCGTTCCGCATTCGTTGATTTTTGCGGGCGCGGACGGCATCGGCAAAAAAAAGTTCGCGCTTGAATTGGCAAAATCTTTTATCTGTCAGAATCCGCAGAACTTTGAAGCCTGCGACAGATGCGCCGCCTGCCGACGCGCCGAAAAATTTGATTTGCCGAAGTCGGACAAAAAGGAAGATTACGAAAAGGTTTTCTTTAGCGAACATCCCGACATCGGCGTTGTAATTCCATTCAAAAACAGTATTTTGGTCAATGCCGTCCGCGAACTCGAAAAGGAAGCGAACTTTCGACCGTTCGAGGCGAAGGCGCGGTTTTTTATTATCGATAACGCCGAGAAACTCAGTTCCGCCAAAGATAACGCCGCTAACGCGCTTTTGAAAACGCTTGAAGAACCGCCGCCGACTTCGTATATTTTTCTCGTTACCTCGCGTCCCGACGCGCTTTTGCCGACGATTTTCTCGCGCTGTCAAACTTTGCGTCTCGCGCCCGTTCCGGCAAAGGAAATCGAAACACATCTGCTTTCGACAAAAAAATTTTCGCCCGGCGACGCCGAACTGGTTGCCGAACTTTCAAACGGCAGCGTCGGAAATGCTTTGGAAACAGACGCATCGAAATTCCGCGAAGGGCGCGACGCGATGTTAAAAGTTCTGGACAGTTTGCTCGTCAAAGAAGAGCGCGCGACTTTGCTGCGCGCGGCGGAAGATATGAACGACGCGAAAAACAAGGACAATTACGACGCGTCGCTCGAAATTCTGGAAACTCTGATTCACGACGTTTGGACTTTGCGAATCGGAGACGACGCGAAAATCGTCAACGCCGACATCCGAATTCAGTTGCAGAAACTCGCCGGACGCGCCGATGCCAAACGTCTCGCCGCGTGGCTTGCCCGAATCGAACAAATGCGCGAAAACTTCAACGTAAATCTCAACCGCAAAATCGCTACCGACGCGCTTTTTATGCAAATGGCTTCGCAACTTTAAATTTCGGATTTTGGACTTTCCGACAACAAAAATCTTTACCTTTACGGAAATAAGTTCTAAAATTCAAGCGTCTCAAAATATCACAAAATCGGAGTTAAAAAAATGAAAAAGCAATTTCTTTTCGTCGCATCAATTATTTTGTTCAGTATTCAAATCGCGTCCGCGCAAACGCCGTCCGCGCCGGTCAAACAAATTTCCGTCGGCGTGGTCAACGGCAAAGCTGTAAATTTGACGAAACCGGCGTATCCGGCGGCGGCGCGGGCTGTTAATGCTGAAGGCGCGGTCAACGTTCAGGTTGCCATCGATGAAAACGGCGATGTCGTTTCCGCTTCAGCTGTTTCGGGTCATCCGCTGCTGCGGGCGGCGGCGGCGCAGGCGGCGCGCGAGTCGAAATTTGCTCCGACATTGCTGAGCGGTCAGCCGGTAAAAGTTACGGGCGTTCTTGTTTACAATTTTGTCGGAGCTGATAAAGCCGCGAATTGGTTAAAAATCGGCTATGATTTGGCAAGCGCCCAATATTCTTCGGCGGCGTTTCTGAATACCAACAGAATCGACAAATCTTTTGGAGCGGATTGGACGGCGGAGAAAGAACAGCTTCAAAAATTGGCGGAAATAAACCGAACTGAAGTTTCAAAAAATTTTATGCCAATCGTAACAACGGAGAAAAAAGTCGTCGAAGATGGGGAAAAAAGACCGGACGGAGCAATTGTCAAAAAAATGATGATTAGACGAGTTGAAACGTCGAGCAGTCCGGCTTCCGGCGAACAAATCGCTCTCGCGCAGTCGTTAATTTCTTCGCTGCAAGGGCGTCTTGCAAGCGGCGAAGTCAATTTGTGGCAGTTCAACACGGGTTCAAATCTCAGTCAATTGCTGGCGAAAGGTAGAAACCCGAACGACAAACAAAACGCGCTCTCGTCATTGCGTCAGCAAATGCAATCAGCGCCGAGCAGCGTTTCGCCCGAATTGCTCACCGAACTTCAGAAACTGGCGGCGATTTTGGAAAAAACGAATCCGACACCCGAAGAAAATGGGCAAATCGGACAAATTTTAACTAATTTATTTGCCAATTAATGAACGGCGAAAAAACTGTTTCGAT
>JALZOE010000358.1 GCA_030857325.1 Acidobacteriota bacterium | reverse complement strand
CGCTCAAACGCTGGCAGAACGCCCGATGAAAGAAAAACTTTTAGAAATGCTTGCGTGTCCCGTCTGCGGCGGCGACATTCTGCTCGTTCACGTCGGCGCGCGCGAAGAAAAAGAGATTATCGAAGGCGTTTTGTCGTGCAAAAAATGCGACCGCGAATATAAAGTCGTGCGCGGTGTTCCGCGTTTTGCCGAACTTTCCAAAATCGAACGGGACAAAGCCGAAACCGCCGAGAATTTCGGCTGGCAATGGACGCATTTTACGCAGGCAAATGAAAAATACGCCGGGCAGTTTCTGGGTTGGCTTCAGCCGGTCGAAAAGGAATTTTTTCGAGATAAAATTGTTCTCGAAGGCGGCTGCGGTAAAGGTCGCCACACAAGTCTTGCCGCCGATTGGGGCGCTAAAGAAGTCGTCGGCATCGATTTGAGCGCGGCTGTCGAAACCGCGTTTGCCGCGACGCGCCATTTGCCGAACGCGCACATCGTCCAAGCCGACATTTACAAACTTCCCTTCAAAAAGGCGTTCGACTACGCTTTTTCGGTCGGCGTTCTGCACCACACGCCCGACCCGAAACGAGCGTTTGTGTCGCTGGCTTCAAAAGTAAAAAAAGACGGACACGTTTCGGCGTGGATTTACGGCGCGGAAAATAACGAATGGATACTGCGCTTTGTCAATCCGATTCGGACGAGCTTCACATCCAGGATGAATCAGCCGACGCTTTTCCAACTCTCAAAACTGCCGACACTCGGCGTTTTTCTCGCCGGCAAATTGATTTACAAACCTTTAAACGCAGCGTCGAAACCGCTCGCCGGAAAACTTTTCTATAACGACTACATCAATCATCTGGCAAGTTTCGGCTGGACGGAGCAGCACAACATCGTCTTCGACCATCTGGTTGCGCCGACGGCGTTTTATATCCCCAAAAATGAATTTGAAGATTGGTGGCGCGAAATCGGCGCGCGCGATGTCGAGATAATCTGGCATAATCAAAATTCGTGGTGCGGTTTCGGTCAGGTAAAGTAAAATTTTTTGTAAAGAACGTTTATCTGAATTAAAATCTTTCAAATATCCAAATACTCTCGTGAGGTCGTAATGCTGAAACAATTTAAATTTTCTCTGCTTTTCGCAGTTTTTTTCTGTTTATCCGCTCAAGCGTTCGCTCAAAATCAAACGGCGAAAGATTTTTTTGAACACGGCGTAAATTTTCTTAAGGAAAGGAAATTTAACGAATCTCTCGAAGCGTTTCGTAAAAGCGCACAGATTGACCCGACGCAGCCGGCGACGCAGGCAAATATCGGCGCTTCTCTGCTTGCGCTGAATCGAATCGACGAATCAATCGCACCGTTTCGTGAAGCGGCGCGGCTCGCTCCGAAAGAAGCGTCGTTTCGATTGGCTTTGTGTCAGAGTTTGAGTTTAACCCGAAATCACTCCGAAGCCGTTGCAGAATGCGAAGAAAGCGTTCGCCTTAAAAGCGACGCGCCCGAAACGCATATCGCTTTAATTACGGCTTTGCGAGCCGCCGGACGCGCCGATGAAGCATTCCAGAAAACCGTAACCGCTTTACAGAAATTTGCCGACAACGAAATTCTGCTCAACGTTTCAGCCGAAACGAACGAAAGCGCGGGAAATTATAGCCGCGCCGTCGAGATTTATGAAACACTAACGCGCCTGCGCCCGAACTCCGCCGCTTATCAGATTAAGCTGGCGGAAAATTATCTGCGGTTCGAGCGCGATGCCGAAGCGATTGCGGCGGCGCGCAAAGCAATCGAACTCGAACCGCGTCATCCGCTGGCGCATTTTTATCTGGGCAAAGTTTATTTTGAACTCGGACAGCACGAAGAAGCCGCGCAGAGTTTTCAAAAAGTGTCTGAGATTGACGCAAAACTCGCCGAAGCCTTTTATAGTCTGGGTATTACGCAAATGCGGCGCGACAAAATCGCTCAGGCAATTCCCGCGCTGCGGCAGGCGGTAAATCTTGCGCCCGACGTTTTCGATTTCAATTTTGAACTCGGCAAAGCGCTAAACGAAGCAAATCTGTTTGACGAGGCGATTCCGTATCTGCAAAAAGCCGATCGGCTTAATTCCAAACATCTCGAAACAAAAGCCACGCTCGGATTAGCCCTGGTTAGCGCCGCAAGATTTGACGAAGGTATCAACGTCCTGCGCGAAGCCGACCGTCTGCGTCCTGGAGATAAAATAATAAATATGTTTCTCGGCGTCGCCGAAGCCAGACGCGAAGGTTCGACGCAGATTGAATTGATGAAAAGCATCGCGGCGAAAAATCCGAAAGACGCGGCGGTGCGCGACAGCTTATCTAAAATGCTGATTGCTTTGCGTCGCCCGCAGGAAGCCGAGCCTTACATCGAAGAATTATTGAAAATCTCCAAGCCGTCCGGCGATTTTTACAACAACATCGCGGTTTCATATACGGAGATGAACCAAAATGAAAAAGCCGTCGAGTATTACCGAAAAGCCGCCGAACTCAAGTCGCATCACGTTATTTATTTGAGTCTGGCGGGCAGCTTGAAAAAACTCGGACGCACCGCGGAAGTTTATGAGGCATACAAAAAAGCGCTTGAGATTAAGCCCGATTCGATTTATGTTTTGAAATTCTACGCCGATTTTCTGCGCGATGAAGGCAAACGGCAGGAAGCGCTTGAAATGTATAAACGCGCCGCGGCGGTTGACCCGACCAACGCGCCCGTCATTTACAATCTTTCCGCTTTATACGCCAAAACGGGAAATCTCCAATTAGCGAAACAATATTACGAAATACTAAAAACAATTGACCCGGCGCAAGCTAAAATCTTAAACAGATTGATGCGTTTGAGATAGATTTTTTTAGGACGGGATTTTATCGAAGAAAAAATATGAATTCAGCTTTACCGCAGGAAATGCAGCAGCACACATACGCCATTATGAATCGCGTCGAAGATTCGCATTGGTGGTATGTCGGGCGACGCGTGATTCTTGAAAGTTTTCTTGAACGAATAGTTCAAAGTTCAAAGTTCAAAGCTCAAAATCCGAAGATTCTCGATGTCGGCTGCGGGACGGGCGGCAATCTTGAGATGCTCGCTAAATTCGGCGCGGCGGAAGGCGTTGACGTTTCCGACGACGCGCTCGAATTTTGTCGGCAAAAAGGTTTGAAGGCGCATAAAGGCTTGGCGGAAGCGTTGCCGTTCGCAGACGATAGTTTTGATGTTGTAACCGCGCTCGATGTCGTCGAACATCTGGACGACGATGTTGCGGGGCTGAAGGAAATGAATCGCGTTTTGAAAACCGGCGGCAAAACTTTGATTTTCGTTCCCGCGTTTATGTGGCTGTGGGGCGTACAGGACGACGTTTCAAATCATCGGATTCGTTATACAAAAAAACAGATTGTCGAAAGATTGCAGAAATCAGGTTTTGAAATCGAACGCGCGACTTACGCCAACTGGACGTTTTTCGCGCCGATTTTAGCGGGCAGAACTTTGATGAAAATTACGGGAATCAAACCCGAATCGGAAAATAACGTCAATGTTTCCGCGTTAAACGGCGTGTTCGGAAAACTTTTCGGCGCGGAAAGATTGTGGCTCAAAAACTTCGATTTTCCGTTCGGCGTTTCGATTATAATCATAGCGGAGAAAGTTTGAAAGCGAACGCCGGTCGGTTATACTTTTCTTATGCGCGGCGACGAGCCGTTAAAATTTGAAGCCGGTCGGTATATTTCAGCAATGCTTTAGAAGCTGTTTGGAAACTCGTAAAATCAGCTGATTTTACGACATAATTGTCGTTTTCTGAAATTGGCTTGATAGCATAAGTCCTTTGAAACCAACAATGCTTA
>JALZOE010000357.1 GCA_030857325.1 Acidobacteriota bacterium | reverse complement strand
GAGCGCGACGTAGGCGGCGTTTAATTTCGTCGTTGACCAGAGAATCGTGGCGAGCGCGAAAGTAAAAAGCGCGATTCTGGCTTCGCGCGTCAAGGACTCGGGCAGCAGCACGCCGACGCCGGCAACAAGCGTCAGCGCAATTGGTACAATCGCATCAACCACCCAGCGGTAACTGCGCCGCGCCGCCTCGTTTTTATCGTCCGGCTTTTTGTCGCTCTCGGCGAGCCGCGCGTCAATCTGCGCCCACAGGCTTTCGCCGTTTATATTTTCTGTTTTACTCGCCATTTTAGACTGTTAAAATTTTGGAGGGAAAGCGGACGGATGCGAATCAGGCGGATTAAAGCGGATAGGAAATTTTAAGTTTTTTTGCTAATTAAAAGTCAAAACAATAAAAATAATTTACTTTCAAACCGGTGAAAATCCGCATAATTCACATCATCCGCGTTCTATCCTTTCCGCATCTTTCGCATTCTGCTGTTCTAATGTTTTAATCATTTTTCCGCCCAATGCTTTGCCGACCAACAACGTCCGCATCACGTTTTCCGCGCATTTTTCCAGCAGTTCGGGCGCGTGTTCAATCGCTTCTTCCAATGTGCAAGGCTCGCGCAAAATGCTGAAAAGCGCGTCAATGCCGATTTCATAATTGTCCCGCGCGCCTTTGTTAAGGCTGCCCGCGATTGCCAGCACCGGCAGATTTCGCTCCTTCGCCCGCCGCGCCACTTCCGAAGGGATTTTGCCGTTCGGCGTTTGAAAATTCAGTCCGCCTTCCGCCGTGATGACCAAATCGGCGTTTTCCAGAGCTTCGTCTAACTTAAAATATTTGAAAACAATGTCGAAACGCGAATGCAGTTCCGCGCCCAACAAAGCGTGCAGCCCTGCGCCTAAACCGCCGCTCGCGCCGCCGCCCGGCATTTCCGCCACGTCCTTGCCCGTGTCGCGCTTGATGATTTCCGCGTAATTGTCGAGCGTATCGGACATTTCTTCGACTTGTTCGTCTGTTGCGCCTTTTTGCGGACCGAAAACGCGAGCAACGCCTTTTTCGCCGCACAAAATATTTTTGATGTTGCAGGCGACATCAATCTGCACTTTATCGAGCCGTTCGTCGCGCCCGCTCAAATCAACTTTGGCGAGTTCTTTCAATCCCGTTCCGCTTCTTTCGATGTCGTCACCATTTTCTTTTAGCAGTTTGACGCCTAGCGCTTGCGCCGCGCCCGCGCCGCCATCGTTCGTTCCCGAATCGCCGTTGCCGACGAGGATTTTATCAACGCCCGCGTCGAGCGCGGCTTTGATTAATTCGCCGACGCCGTAAGTCGTCGTCTCGAACGGATTGCGCTGGTCTTTCGGAACTAAACTCAAGCCCGCTGCCGCCGCCATTTCCAAGACGGCAACTTTTTTTCCGTCGTCGTCGGTGAAAATACCAAAGTGTGATTCGATTGGTTTGCCGGTCGGTCCGGTTGCGGGAACTTTATGAATCTTGCCGCCGGTAGCAGACATCATCGTGCGCGTAAAACCTTCGCCGCCGTCGCCGAGCGGCACTTCGGTGATTTCCGCGTCCGGCAAAATATTGCGGACTCCTCTGGCGATTATTCTCGCCGCTTCTTCCGCGCTCAGACTTTCTTTGAAGCCCGAAGGCGCAATGACGACTTTTAACATTTTATTTATTTTAAGGTTATTCCGATGATGGTTTTTGTAAATGGTTGAAAAACATAAGTTTGTATTCGCTGATGGTAGGCAATTGGATTGTCGGAAGGCAAACTGTGTTACGCGAAAGTTAATTACAAACACCGCTCCGCACTCTTTGTTTGGACAAATGGACGTTAATAATCGTCAAGATGGCGCAGGGATTTAACGTGACTGACATCGCCCCACGTGTGGAGGGTCCACCCGGCGACATCATCATAAACGAGACAGTTGAAACCGGCGTTCCACAGTTTCGCTCTGCGGGGAATTTCCAGAGGAATGCCGAAAATAAATCTAAACCAGCCGTCAATCACTCCGCCGTGCGTGACGATTGCGACGACTTGTCCGGCGTGCCGCACCGTCAAACTTTCGAGACAGTTAATAACGCGCGCTGAGAATTCACGCAGACTTTCGCCTTCGGGAATTACGTAATCCGCTTTGTCGGCGAGATGCAAATTATATTCGGCGGGATATTTATTTTTAATCTGTTCGTCGGTTAATCCCTGAAAGATGCCGAAATTTCTTTCGCGTAATCCGTCTTCCAGAATAACTTCGTGATTTGTTCGGGCGGCAATATATTCGGCAGTTTTCGCCGCCCGACCGAGATCGCTCGCATACAAAACCGCGAAAGATTCTTCGGCTAATCTTTGTGCTAACGCTTCCGCCTGTTTGATTCCCAAACAGGTTAAAGGACTGTCGAACTGTCCTTGCTTTTTGCCTTCAACGTTCCAAAGTGTTTCGCCGTGGCGGACAATAATCAATTTGGTTGGATTCATATAATCAGCGGTCAAGCAGGCAATATTGACCGATGGTTTCGTAAAGAAAAACTTTTCACTTAAAACAAAACAAAAAAATCAAATAATCTTTTGGATTTTTTTGTTTTATTCCGCCACTTAATTTGTTTGCCAACGGTCGGGGCAAAATGAATATCGATCAAAACTGAGATGATCAAGTTTTTCCAGAGACAAAACTCTCGCTACTATGGCTTTGCATTCCTGAAATTGCAAAACGGCTTGTCCGGCGCATCCTGCATATTCTATCGTCACCCCGTCTGTTTTGACGAACATCGCCCCTGGTTCGTTATCTATCCGCCGCAAGTTATTTAATCCGAAATTGCTGTTATCGACTGAGCCGCGCGATTTGATAATGCCGCCGACTGCCATATTTACTTGCGCATCGGTAAGCACCAAGTAACCGACTCAGTTGAATATCGTCCGATTTTTTGCCGGCTCATAATCCTGATTTTGGCAAGTTATACTGCTTTTCCCAATGAAGAAGCCGCCATTAAGTTGCTCTACTTGGGCTTGCAAAACGCGGCGAAGAAATGGACAATGCCAATCCAGAACTGGAGTTTAGCGATGAATCAAATGGCGATACTTTTTGAGGGGCGAATGCTGATTCCGGGACTAAACGAAAACTCAATTACACAAAATATCTGACAGCCCCTCTAATAACCTTCGGTTTGCTCATTTAACCACTCATCAGCCTCTTCTTGTGTCGGTTCGCGTCCTGACTCTTCGCGCAGCCGCTCGTGTGCAATAATTAACGGCAGTCAATTACGGCAATCAATAAAGCATTCGTATCTGTTGGCTTTGATAGGGGTTTTTCGCCCAAACCCACGAAAAGTATCAATAAGCCTTTTCATCACTCGACGGATCCTTTCGTCTGCTCTCCCAGATACCGATAAATACTCGCTTTTGACAGTTTGAATTCGCTCATCAGATTTTTGATCAATACGCCGCTTTTTCGTTTTTCACGTATCTCTTTGATTTGTTCAGCATTAAGTTTCCTGACTGCTCCAAACCGCACGCCTTTTTCTTTGGCTTTATTAATGCCGTCCAACTGCCGTTCGCTTCGGATTTCCGTTTCAAACTGATTGATGGCTCCGAGCATATTGAAAAGCAGTCGTCCGGTCGCATCCGCCGTGTTGATGCTCTGATCAATAACTTGCAATTCCACTTCTTTGCGTCTTAGTTCATCGGCGATTTGACACAAATGCAGCGTCGAACGCGCCAGTCGATCAAGACGAGTAACTACCAGGGTATCGCCTTCTCTGACATATTCCAGACACGCCGCCAGTTGCAGACGCTGAGCCCCGGACGCGCTTTTCTTTTCCTGAAAGATTTTCCGGCAGTTTTTTAATTTAT
>JALZOE010000356.1 GCA_030857325.1 Acidobacteriota bacterium | reverse complement strand
GCGCAGTTTCGGCAGATAATCGGGCAGCGTTTGATAAATCTTCGCTTCGACGCTCGGTTTGAAAAACAAATTTACACCCGTTTCGTTTTCGATTGTTCCGTGTTCGACGTAATCGCGCAGAACGTCTTTATCGAATTTCTGAAATTTTTCCTTTAACTGAAAATGCGCCAGTGCTTCCTCTTTGGTCTTCCAGGACGAACGCCGAAAACGCGTTATTCGCGCCAGCGATAATCTTTCCATCAAATTCGTTTTCTTCAAAAGTTTGATTCCCGCGCTGCTCAGACGGCTGATGACGGGCGCGTCGAGCAGAATAATCGCCTTGTAAAGTTCGGGCTTTTCCGCCGCGACGAGCAGATGCAGAATGCCGCCGAGAGAATGTCCGACGCCGATAATTTTCCGCGTATATCTTTTTTCCAACTCGTCGCGCAGCTCGTCGCGCAGGCGTTCCCAATTATCGGTTACGGGAAATTTCGGGTTATGCGCGTGTCTCTCCAAATAATTTATTTCAAAATCATCTCTCAAATATGAAAAAAGTTTGTTGTAAGTTTTGGCGGGAAAGCCGTTGGCGTGAGCAAAATGGATTATTGCTTTGTTCATTCTTAATTTCAATCTTTAATTATCCGAACAAAATCCACAATCCGCCGCAAACGTAAAATGTGGTAAATTGTTTTTATGTTGAATCAATTAACTTATTCATTGCCGGAAACATTAAACGCGCTCGTCTCGGAAACGATGAACGAATGGAAAACCGAAGATAAAATCGAACGTCTCTGGAATAAAGACGCGTCGCTTTGGACAAACGAGGACGAAGCGAAATGGCTCGGCTGGCTCGATATTGTCGGGCAGGAATTGAGCGACGTTCAAAAATATAAAGACTTGAAAACCGATTTCGAGCAAAGCGGTTTCACCGACATTCTGCTTTTGGGAATGGGCGGTTCAAGTTTGGGACCGGAAGTTTTTTCAATCACGTTCGGCAAAACGAATTTTCACGTTTTGGATTCGACCGTTCCGGCGCAGATTAAAACCGTCGAAGGTAAAATCGATATAGAAAAAACGCTTTTTATCGTCGCCAGCAAAAGCGGCTCGACACTTGAACCGAATACTTTTAAGCAATATTTTTACGAAAAAGTTTCCGAAAAAGTCGGACGCGAAAACGCCGGAAAACAGTTTATCGCCATCACCGACCCGAACTCGAAAATGCAGCAGGTTGCGGAGCGCGATAATTTCAGGAAAATATTTTTCGGCGAGCCTTCAATCGGCGGCAGATTTTCCGTGCTGTCGGCTTTCGGATTAGTTCCGGCAACGCTGATGGGAATCGACGTTGAAGATTTCCTGACGCGCGCGGTGGAAATGGTTGACGCCTGCAAATCGCTTGTTCCGAGCGAAAATCCGGGCGCGATTTTAGGAATGATTCTCGGCGTTTGCCAAACAAACGGGCGCGACAAGCTGACGATTTTCACTTCGCCTGAAATCTACGATACGGGAGCGTGGCTCGAACAATTGATTGCCGAATCGACGGGAAAATCCGACGTTTCGATAATTCCGGTTGACCGCGAACCGCTGCTGCCCGCCGAAGATTACAGCGAAGACCGTGTTTTCGCTTATCTGAAACTCGACGGCACAAACGACAATTCATTAGACGAAAAATGCGCCGCGCTCGAAGCCAACGGTCACGCGGTTGTTCGTATAATTCTTCAGGATAAAATGAATCTCGGACAGGAATTTTTCCGCTGGGAATTTGCGACCGCCGTCGCCGGCGCGATTATGCAAATCAACACGTTTAATCAGCCGGACGTTGAAGCGGCGAAAATCGAAGCCAAAAAAATCACCGAAGAATACGAAAAAACCGGCGCGCTGCCCGTTGAAACCGCGTTTTACGAAGAAAACGGCATCGAACTTTTCACCGACGAGAAAAACATCGAACAGCTCGACCAATTTGTCGGCGGCGAAAAATCCTTAAAAAAATATCTCGCCGCACATCTGGCGCATTTGCAGGAAAACGATTATTTCGCGCTTCTCGCATACATTGAAATGAACGAAGAAAACGAAAAACTGCTGCAAACGATTCGCCGACAGGTTTTAGAATCGAAGCTGACGGCAACTTGTTTAGGATTCGGACCGCGTTTTCTCCATTCGACCGGACAAGCCTACAAAGGCGGCGCAAATCAAGGCGTTTTTCTGCAAATCACGTCCGACGATGCAGTTGATTTAGACGTTCCCGAACAAAAATACACGTTCGGTGTCGTTAAAGCGGCACAGGCGCGCGGCGATTTTCAGGTTCTGCTCGACAGAGAACGGCGCGCTCTGCGCGTGCATTTGGGAGAAAATGCGGCGGAAGATTTACGAAAATTGTCGGAGTTAATTAAAGGTTAAAGGCTTTTTATATTAGGATTTTCATCTCGAACTTGACGAGTTTTATGTCGGCAGGAAAACACGGCGGAAATTCGTAAATGTCTGAACATTGCTTCGGACATCGACGTGGCGATGAGAAATCGGCGGATTAACCGGGCGAGCGAAACCAATTGGCGCGCCGTCCGCGCCGAATTAAACGCCTTAGCCCGAATTTACCGTTTATCGCCGACCGGCGGCGCGTATCGTTAATCGGATAATTTCGGCAAAAATAAAAAAAGGCGTTCAGAAAATCATATCTGAACGCTTTTTGTTTTTTATAAAAGCCGTCGCATCGCCTTGATACGACGGCTTTTTAATCGAAAGTTTCATCTGTTACTTGCCGTTAGGAATTTCACTTTACCGGCATAAGGCGTGAAAATCATCACGCTTCGGCTGTTATCTTGAATTGAATTTTCTGGCGTCGAGAGAAACAGTTCCATTGACGTAAGCGGTAACTTCCGTTCCTTTGGGAATTGCGATGTCTTTTCCTTTCATCAAAAGAAAAAAGGGCGCAGCCGGGAAAAAAAGAATACTCGAAGCGACGATTGCGCCGGTCATCGCGCCGGTTTTGCCGCCGCCTTTAGTTTCCTTAGATGCGCGCAGGGCAACCTTTTCACCGGAAACCAGCCGAACGCTGTCCAGAACTATATCCAGCTTTCCGCCTTTTCCCATTCTTCCCTTCGGTTTAGCGTTTGTAACCGTCGCCAGAGCAACCGCGCCGCGCTGGACAACCACGATGTCGCCGACCTTAACGTCTTCGATAACCTCGAAATCGACTGTTTCGCCCGTTTTGGCGTCGGCGGAAGACATATTTCGGCTTAAACGTAATTTAATCGGCGTCTGGTCTTCAAGCGCAAATGCCATCGGCGAACCGGATAGATTTGAATTGCCGCTCGTCGAACCGCTGTTAGCTTGTCCGCCTGTGTTCGACGAACCTTGCATCATCGCCATCATTACCCCGTTGCTCGCGCCGCTTTTTTTCAAAGTTTGCAGAGCCGAAGCCGAAGTGTCGAAAGAGTTTCTGGAAGATTTTATTTTTGCGATTATAATTTCTTCCGAAAATCCCGATTTAACCATATCGACCACTGATTGATTGGTCAAAGTTTCCTGTGTCTGCGCCGAAGCGCCAACGGGCGATAAAACAAAGCAAAAAACGCTTTGCAGCAATAAAACGGTTAGAGATACGGATAACAATTTTTTTATTTAAATTCTCCTTCGGAGGTATTGAACAGATTAGAGTCAATGTATATTAAAGTAATTTAATACCTTTGTCTTCTATAAACTTCAATTATCGAATATTTTCCGCATTAAATATTCATTAATTAAAAAAGTGTTTAGATTTTAAGTCTAAACACTTTTAATTCGATTTACCGCGCAAAGCTATTTCGCGTCGTTTTCGTCCTTGCCGTCGTCGTAAATCAGATTGCCGCTTTCGTCAATCGCGTCTTT
>JALZOE010000355.1 GCA_030857325.1 Acidobacteriota bacterium | reverse complement strand
AACGGCGCGTGTGCTTTCTCGCGCGCTTCTTTTGCGGCTTCGACAAGTTTTTGCAAATCTTCATTCATAATATTAAGAAAATTCCGATTCAATCAAACGCAACGATTTAAGAGACAAATAATTCCCGGCTTTTCATTTTTCACTATTCACTTTTACTTCCTGCATTTCGTCGCGCAATTCGTCGCGCAGTTTTTCGCGTACCAGACCGCACAGCATTCGGACGCTGACGCCGGTTTCACCGCCTTCGGGAATGATAATGTCGGCGTGGCGTTTGGAAAGCTCGACAAATTCGTGATGCATCGGTCTGACGGTCGCAAAATACTGGGCGATAACCGATTCGACAGAGCGCCCGCGTTCCGTTATGTCGCGCTTTAAGCGGCGAATAAAGCGAATATCGTCGGGCGTATCGACAAAAACGCGCACGTCGAGAAGTTCCAAAATGCGCGGCTCGGCGAAAATCAAAATGCCTTCGACGATAACGACCTGCTTCGGCTCGATATGGGAAACTTCCTGGCTTCTGGTGTGAGATTTGAAATCATAAACCGGAATTTCAATCGGCTGCCCGTTTTTCAGACGCTTGAGATGATTCATTAGCATTTCGCTGTCAACCGAATCGGGATGATCGAAATTCGCCTGATGCCGCTCGTCGAGCGGCATATCGGCAAGATTTCGATAATAAGAATCCTGCTCGACCAGCACGACGTTTTCCGCGCCGACCGTCTGGACGATTTTTCTGGCTATCGTCGTTTTCCCCGAACCTGTTCCGCCGCATATTCCGATTATCATAAATTCAATCCGTTTTCTTCGTCGCCGAATTTATCAATTGTGGAATAATTCGTTTCAATAATTCCTTAAGAGTTCCCGCCACGCGCGCGCCCGTCTCCATTACTTCTTCGTGATGAATCGGCTCGTCCGACATTCCCGCCGCCATATTCGTAATGCAGGAAATTCCCAGAACTTTTATACCCATCTGCCGCGCCGTTATCGCTTCGGGAACGGTCGACATTCCCACGGCGTCCGCGCCGAGCATTCGCAGCATACGTATTTCCGTCGGCGTTTCGTAACTCGGACCCGACAGAGCGCAGTAAACGCCGCGCCGCAGAATCCGCTGTTTTCTGCCCGCCTCGCGTTCGTCGTTTTTCGCCCGCGCCATCGCTTCGGCTTCGGCAAGCGCGATTTGCTGGTAATCGAGCGCGTAAACTTCCGTCATATCGGGAAACCGCGCCCCGAATCGCTCGTCGTTTTTGCCGCGCAGCGGATTGACGCCGATTAAATTAATATGGTCGCGTATCAGCATCAAAGTTCCCTGCTTAAAATCCGTATCGACGCTGCCCGCCGCGTTTGTCAGAATCAAACTTTTCACGCCCAAAACGCCGAAAACGCGAACCGGAAAAATTACCTGATTCATTTCGTAGCCTTCGTAATAATGAAAACGACCTTGCTGAACGGCAACCGAGACGCCCGCGACTTCGCCCAAAACAAGCTGTCCGGCGTGTCCTTCGACAGTCGAGCGCGCAAAATGCGGAATTTCCTCGTAAGGAATTTTTACCGCGTTTTCTACTTCTTCGCCGAACGCGCCTAGACCGCTTCCCAGAACCAGCGCAGCTTTTATGTCTTTATCGTATTTCGAGCGGATAAAATCAGCCGCTTCCCGTGCTTTTTCGTAACTCATAAGATAAGTTGAAGTTCAAAAGTTCAAAGTTCAAAGTTCAAGGTTACAAAAGCAAACTTTGAACTTTGAACCTGAAACTTTGAACTATTTCTCTTTCCTGTATGGAATCCCCAGCGCTTTTGGCGCGCGCGATAAACCGATGAATCCGGCGAGGACGATTATCGTTAGAACATACGGAATAATCTGGATAAATTGTGTGGGAATGTCCTCAACGTCAAATAGTTTTTTGATGAAATCAGCACCCTGAATCTGAATCGTCAGAGCTTCCATAAAACCGAAAAACAGACACGCGACGAGCGTTTGAACCGGACGCCATTTTGCCAGAATTAACGCCGCCAGCGCGATGAATCCGCGTCCCGCCGTCATATTTCTTGTGAATAAAGAACTTTGCCCGATTGACAGATACGCGCCGCCCGCCGCCGCTAAAACGCCGGACAAAACAACCGCGGTATACCGAAGACGTGAAACGTTGACGCCCGCCGCGTCAGCCGCCGCCGGATTCTCGCCGGTTGCGCGCAGACGCAGACCGAACGGCGTTTTATACAGCACATACCAGCAAACCGGAACGAGCGCGAAAGCCAGAATTGACGCGAGCGACAGGCGATTGAAAAATTCGGGCAAAAGATTTTCTTTAATAATCTGCGGCGTCGAGCCGGCGGAATCGTAAATCGCGCCGCTGATAACCGCCGGAAGCCCGAACATCAGAAAATTTATCGCCATTCCCGCAACAACCTGGTCGGCTTCAAATTTAATAGTCGCAATCGCATAAACGAACGCCAGAAACGCGCCCGCCAGCATTCCGGCGAGCAAGCCGAAATACGGATTTCCCGATTCGTAAGTCGCCACCGCGCCGACGAATGCGCCCGCCAGCATCAAGCCTTCGAGCGCGATGTTGATAACGCCGGAACGCTCCGAAAACATTCCGCCGAGCGCGGCGAAAATCAAAGGCGTTGCGAGGCGAATCGCCGAAAAAAGTAATGCGACGGTAAAAATTTCGTTCATATTTTACCCCGTTTTTTTGAGTAGATTTGAAAACACGCGACAAATAGAATAATAATCGCCTGCAAAACCCAGCCGATGTCTTTGGAAACTCCGGGCGTAAATGCGTCAACGAAAATTTCGCCGCGCTGCAAAACTGCGAAAAATAAAGCTGCGACGAAAACACCGAGCGGATGATTTCTGCCTAAAAGAGCGACGGCGATGCCGAGAAATCCGACTTCGCCGGAAAACGCGTCGTAATAACGGTGTCGATAACCCAAAACTTCGCCGATTGCCACCATTCCGGCAAGCGCGCCGGAGATTGTCATCGCAATTATTATTTGTTTTTGCGGCGAGATTCCGCCATATTCAGCCGCCGAAGCATTTTCGCCGACGGCGCGCAATTCGTAGCCCCATTTGGTTTTCCACAAAAAAATGTAAACCAGAAAACACATTAAAATAGCCAATAGAAAAGCAACGCTCAGCGGCACGTCAGCCGGAATAAACGGCAGGTATTGATTGAGCTGCGGAATATGCGCCGCTTCACCAATCGGCGCGGTTTGCAGAATCGGGTCGCCCGCGACTTTATAATGATACTGCGTAAAATAACTGACTAACGAAATGGCAATGAAATTCAGCATTATCGTGTTGATAACTTCGTGCGAGCCGAATTTCGCCTTTAAGATTCCCGGAATCGCGCCCCAGATCCCGCCGACAACCATCGCCGTTAAAATACAGAGCGGAACGAGCAAAATCGCCGGAAGCGACATCCACGAATAATTTACGTCAGTGCCGAAAACATTGACGACCGTTCCGCCGAAAACGATTCCGACCCACGCGGTTGCAAACGACGCGACGTATAGCTGACCTTCCGCGCCGATATTAAGCAGCCCGCACCGAAAAGCGACCATTACCGCCAAGCCCGTAAATATCAGCGGCGTCGCCAGAAAAAGCGTGTAGCCGATGTCTTTCGCCGAGCCGAAAGAATTACCGAGCAGCAACCGAAAAGTGTCGAACGGATTGTCGCCGATTAACAAAATTAAAATTCCGCCGACGACGAACGCGGCAAAAACCGCGGCGAGCGGCGATAAAATTTCACGTAAAATTTTCATCTTTTTCAAGGGAAGACGCAGCCATAAATTCACCTGAATTTTTGTAAATTATTTGTCGCCGAGTCGTGGAAATGTTTTATGG
>JALZOE010000354.1 GCA_030857325.1 Acidobacteriota bacterium | reverse complement strand
GACGACAGCGCACCGGAAATGTCTTTTTGACTTACGGTCGGCATAATTAGAAAATGAACAATTTAACAGTCAAACAATTTGAAAAAACAATTTCCGCCGACGGCGACGGGCGCGACGGCAACCCGCGCGACGTGTCGGATTTGCGGCGACAGGTTGACGAAATAATTTCAACCACGCCGGTTTTCGATTTGCACACGCATCTGTTCGCGCCCGAATTCGGCGAACTGAATTTATACGGCATCGACGAGCTTTTAAATTATCACTATTTAATCGCCGAGCTTTTTCGGTTTTCTTCAATCACGCCCGAAGCGTTTTGGAAACTCGAAAAAACGAAACAGTCAGCTTTAATCTGGCAAACTTTATTTGTCGAAAACACGCCGCTCTCCGAAGCGGCGCGTGGAGTTATCGCCGTTTTAAACGCTCTCGGACTCGACACGCGAGCTACGGATTTGCGCCAAATCCGCGAGTTTTTCGCCGCGCTGAATCCGGCGGATTATATAGACAGAGTTTTGAAAATCGCCAATGTAACCGACATCGGAATGACGAACGACCCGCTCGACGAAACCGAAATAAAAGTCTGGAACGGCGACGCTCTCGTTGATTCGAGATTTCACGCTGCGCTCCGGCTCGACCGGATTTTGAACGGCTGGACGGAAGCCGTGCCGCTGATGCGAAAACAAAATTACGAAGTTTCGGCGAACATTGACGGGCGAACAATCAACGAAACGCGCCGTTTTTTGAACGATTGGATTTTAAAGATGAAACCGCTTTATCTCGGCGTGTCTCTGCCCGACGATTTCGCCTACCCGGAAGATTCGGCGCGCGGAAAATTGATTAAAGAAGCGGTGTTGCCGGTTTGCAGAGAACACCGAATTTCGCTTTCTTTAATGATTGGCGTTCGCCGCCGAATTAATCCGGCGTTGAAATTAGCCGGCGACGGCTTGGGACGCGCCGACGTGTCGACCGTTGCGCGAATCTGCGCGGAAAACCCGGACGTGAAATTTCTCGTTACTTTTCTGTCGCGCGAAAATCAGCACGAACTCGTCGTCGCGGCGCGAAAATTCGCCAATCTGATGCCGTTCGGTTGCTGGTGGTTTTTAAATAACACTTCGATTATTACGGAAATTACGCGCGAGCGTTTTGAAATGCTCGGAACAAGCTTTATTCCGCAGCATTCGGACGCCCGAATCGTTGACCAGTTGATTTACAAATGGAGCCATTCGCGCCGGATTATCGCCGACGCTCTCTTTGAATCTTACGCCGGTTTATGGCGCGAAGGTCGGCGCGTAACCCGAAAAGAAATCGAGCGCGATGCCGAAAAACTTTTTTCGGAAAATTTCAAAAAATGGGTCGGGATTGAATAAATATTAATGAATCGAGCTGAGAACATTACGGATCTATCGAATAAAACGGCGGTCGTCATCGGCGGAACTTCCGGTTTGGGACGTGCTATTGCGCTCGGTTTAGCGCGTTCGGGCGCAAATG
Source organism: Acidobacteriota bacterium (assembly GCA_030857325.1). Lineage (GTDB taxonomy): Bacteria > Acidobacteriota > Blastocatellia > Pyrinomonadales > Pyrinomonadaceae. The sequence goes on along the minus strand of JALZOE010000354.1, from coordinate 2,368 downwards.
TAATTGCGACAGGGCGGCGCGAAGACTTAGTTGAAGAAGTTTGCGCCGAAATCGAAAAGGCGGAACGCGAAACTTTGCGAAAAACGGTTGACGTGTTAAACCGCGAATCGATTGACGGTTTGCGCGACGCGGTTATCAAAAGATTCGGCGCGGTTGATATTTTAGTAAATGCTGCCGGACGAACCGCTAAAAGCGCGACCGCCGAAGTTTCCGAAGTCGAATGGCAGGCGATTTTAGACACGAATTTGAACGGCACTTTGCGAGCGTGTCAATCATTTTACGAACCGCTCAAAAAATCCGGCACGGGAAAAATTATTAATATCGCGTCCTTGGCTTCATTTGTCGCGTTTCACGAAGTCGCCGCTTACGGCGCGTCGAAGGCGGCGGTTTTGGCTTTAACGAAAAGTCTCGGCTGCGAGTGGGCGCGGAGTGGAATCTGCGTCAACGCCCTTGTTCCCGGTGTTTTTCCAACTGAATTGAACGAAAAACTTTTGAACGGCACGGAGCGCGGGCGCGAAATTTTAACGAGAACGCCGATGAAGCGTTTCGGGCGTGCCGAAGAACTGGTCGGCGCGGCAGTCTTTTTATCTTCGGACGCGGCTTCGTTTATCACCGGGCAATCAATAGCTGTGGACGGCGGCTATCTCGCGTCGGGCGTAAATTCGTAAATCGCATCGGCGGCAAAATTATTAACAAGAGGCAAAAAATGGCAATGGAAAATGCTTTTGACCAATCGAATCGGGCAAAATCCTTGAGCGGCGCGGGCGCGGAAGAATCGGCGGCGAGCGCGAGCGGCGCGTTTGCCGAAACTCTGTCGGAAAATCCTGTCCGAAGCGGCGGCAATTTTCGCTGGGTTATTTGCGCTCTGCTGTTTTTCGCCACGACGATAAATTATATCGACCGGCAGGTTCTCGGTCTTTTGAAAACGACTTTGCAGGGCGAATTGGGCTGGAGCGAAATCGATTACAGCAACATCGCTTTTGCCTTTACGACCGCGTATGCGATTGGGTTGCTGCTCGTCGGCAGGCTGATGGATTGGCTCGGCACGCGCAAAGGCTTTTCGCTGGCGATAGTTTTCTGGAGTGCCGCAGCGATGGCTCACGCTCTCGTGCAGTCGGTGATGGGTTTTAGCGCGGCTCGTTTCGCGCTCGGTTTGGGTGAGGCGGGAAATTTTCCGGCAGCGGTCAAAACGGTCGCCGAATGGTTTCCGAAAAAAGAACGCGCCTTCGCCACGGGAATTTTCAACAGCGGCTCGAACATCGGCGCGATTGTTACGCCGCTCATCGTACCTTGGATTACGGTCGCTTACGGCTGGCGGGCGGCGTTTCTGATTACCGGCGCGCTCGGTTTCGTATGGCTTGTTTTTTGGCTGCTTTTGTATCGCCGTCCCGAGGAACATAAAAGTTTGTCAAAAGCTGAACTAGCTTATATTCAAAGCGACCCGCCTGAACCGACGACAAAAATCCCCTGGCTGCGGTTGTTTCCGCACAGGCAAACCTGGGCTTTCGCGGCGGGCAAGTTAATTACCGACCCGGTTTGGTGGTTTTATCTTTTTTGGCTGCCGGATTTTCTGGGCAAAAGCTACGGGCTTAATCTGCAAACTATCGGACCGCCGCTCATCGTTATTTTTCTGATGGCGGACGTCGGCAGCATCGCGGGCGGCTGGCTCTCGTCGACGTTAATCAAACGCGGCTGGACGGTCAACGCCGGACGCAAAACGGCGATGCTGATTTGCGCTCTTTCGGTCGTGCCGATTATCTTTGCGGCGCGAGCGGAAAATCTGTGGGTCGCGGTCGGGCTGATTGGCTTGGCAACCGCCGCGCATCAGGGCTGGTCGGCAAATCTTTTCACCCTGACTTCGGATATGTTTCCGCGCCGCGCCGTCGGTTCGGTCGTCGGTATCGGCGGAATGGCGGGCGCTATCGGCGGAATGATGATAGCCAAAATCGCCGGTTACCTGCTCGAATTTACGGGCAGTTACGTACCTTTGTTCGCCTTCGCGGCGTCGGCTTATTTGATTGCGCTGCTCGTTATTCACTCCTTGGTTCCGCGTCTCGAACCTGCAAAAATAGACGCTGCCGCAGCATAAATTTTATGAAGTATCAAAACAAATTCTTTTTCGCGCTGTTATTTCTTTCCATATTTTCGGCGCAAGTTTTCGCTCAAAAAATATCGAACGGCGAGATTAAATTCGCCGCGGCAAAAATGCAAAACGGCGCAAGCGTCGATTTGACCGGAAATTGGTTTTACCGTCCCGATTACGCGATAAAAAGCGGCGAGAAAATCGAATCTTCAGCCGTCTCGAAAGACGATTTTTCGGTCGGCGTTCCGCAATTTTTAAATCCGATTCGCTGGTGGCTCGACGATT
>JALZOE010000046.1 GCA_030857325.1 Acidobacteriota bacterium | reverse complement strand
TGTTGAAAACCATTTCGCCGAACGTTTCGCCTTCCGCGCCGAACGACGCGCCGCGAAACGCGCGCCCGTCTTCGAGAACTAAAATCGCTTTTTTTGTCAGATTCATAGGTAATAGGTTTTAGGTATTAGGTTTTAGGTATTAGGATAAAGATTATTTCTAAAACCTAATACCTAAAACCTATTACCTTTCTTCGCCTTCGGCACGCGCATCGTCCGGTTTTATTTCTTCGAGATTATATTTTCCGTGCGTTATAAAACCGATGTTTGCCGGATTCCAGTAGCGGAAAAACGCTTTGCCGTAAATGTATTTTTCGGGAACTGTTCCCCAATAACGCGAATCGGAGGAATTATCGCGGTTGTCGCCCATCACGAAATAATAATGTTCCTCGACTTTGCGAAGCGGAAAGCTCGGCAGCGATTGGTTTCTCTCCGGGTCGAGATACGGCTCGTCTAATTGCTGACCGTTGACGAAAACCGTGCCGTCGCGCACTTCGACCGATTCGCCGGGAAGCCCGATAACTCGTTTGACGTAGCTTTTATCAGGGTCTTTCGGATACCAGAAAACGATTATATCGCCGCGCTCGATGTGTCCCCAACTGAAACTTTTGATTTTATAATAAACCAATTTATCGACCAGCAGACGCTCGCCGTCGTGAAGCTGCGGCAGCATCGACGTGCCTTCGACGACGACCGGCTGGGCGACGAAAACGCCGAGCAGAACCAGCACGGCGACGATTAAAATAATATCGCGCAGAAGTTTTACGCTTTCCGTCCAGAGTCCGCGTTTCGACTCGTTTTTAAGGCGGAAAACTTCTATGTCGCGGTCGTCTTCGACAGACACGACGCCGAAATCTAATTGGTTTTTTCTTTGAAAATCGAACATAATCAAACATCTTCGATGTGAAGACGCGGCTTTCGAGTTGGCAGGCTAACTCGACTTGAAACTTAAAGTTATCTGTAATGGACAAGTCTTGTCAAAAATCGGAAAGGAGTTTAATCAATTGAACGAAAATATTCGGGGGTTTTTTCCCGCCGCCGAAAAATATACTTACTTAAATAGCGCGGCGGTTGCGCCGCTGCCGACCGTTTCAGTCGAAGCCGTCGCTTCACAGCTTCGCGATGTCGGCGAAAACGGTTCGGTTAATTTTTTAAATTGGGTGAAAACGAAAAATCGGGCGCGTGAAATCGCGGCGCAAATGCTTAAAGTTCGCCCTGAGCAAATTGCTTTTATGCGTAACACTTCCGACGGTTTGGCGACAATCGCCAACGGTTTGAAATGGAAAAAAGGCGACAATATCGTTTCGTTTGCGAAGGAATTTCCGGCTAATTTTTACGCCTGGCGCAGAATCAGAGACGCGTTCGGCGTTGAACTTCGGCTTTGTCCCGAAAGAAGCGGGCGCGTCGATTTGGATGAATTTGTCGGTTTGATTGACGAAAATACGAAACTCGTTTCAATCAGCGCGGTGCAATATGCTTCGGGTTTTCGCGCCCGTTTGGAGCGAATCGGACAAGCGGCGCGCCGAGTTGACGCGCTTTTCGTCGTCGATATTATTCAGGCGTTCGGCGCGATGCCGCTCGATCTGCCCGCGCAGTCGGTTGACGCGGCGGCGGGTGCGAGTCATAAATGGCTGTGCGCGCCCGAAGGCTGCGGAATTTTGTATCTTTCAGACCGCGCCCGCGAACGAATCGAGCCGACAATGATTGGCTGGATTAGCGTCGAAGACATCTGGAATTTTGAAGATGTCGAGCAGTCTTTTAAGCCGAACGCGCTGGCTTGGGAATCGGGAACGGGAACGGCGTCGCTTTTTTACGGCTTGGAGCAAAGTCTGAAACTTCTTCACCAAAGCGGTTTGGACGACATTGAAAAATATTTGGAAGAACTTTCCGATTATTTATGCGAGCTTTTGAATGGAAAAAATTATGAAATCGTCAGTTCGAGAAAAGCGGGTGAAAAATCGCAGATAGTTTGTATCAAACACGACAACGGTTTAATGCCGAATGAAATCGCGGAACGTCTGCAAAAGGAAAATATCGTCGTCTCGCCGCGCGGCGACCGCGTTCGTATCGCGCCGCATTTCTTTAATAATCACGCGGACATTGAAAGATTAGTAAAATATCTGCCGTAGAAAATTATAGAAATTACGCAGTTGAAACAAAAATAACTGAAGGTCAGTGAATATATTAATAATGAACAGTAAACAGTTCGGACGCGCGGCTATTAGCTGTTCACTGTCAACTATCTCACTGTCGAACAAAAAACGATTTTTCAATCTGTAATCTTTATCTATCCAACTGCGTAACTTCTAAATTTTAATCAAATAAAAAAAGAGACAGATTAATCTGCCTCTTTTTTTGTTAAACTGTTTTGCGTTTCTTTAATCCTTCAAAAATTTTTCCGGTAAAATGTTTGGAGTAAGTTCGTCCAGATTCAGGCGTATTAATCCGCCCGCGTCGGAGAAAGCCTGCATATTCGCGCGTTTCTGGCTACGCACGTAAAAGAAAATTATACCGACAATCAGTCCGGCGAGGAGCGATAAGCCGATTCCGCCGCCGATTGCCTTAACGGTGCTTATAAAAAGGCTCGCCGTATTATTAAGATAAACGCGCTCGGCGCGCAATATCGCGTAAGGATCAGTTCCGAGCCACTGCACCGTTTTTTCATATTTTACCTCGTCAATCAGAGTATTTGCCGATGTTTCATCGACGGCATCAAACACAAAGATATTATAATTTCCCGTCCGCCGATAGGCAATCAACGGATTTTGCCCATTTTCGGCTAATCTTTGTTTTATTTGATTGTCGGCTTCAACTGAAGATTGGGGCGACGTGTATTCTACGATTAAAAGTTTGCCTTGCGGATACGGCGCGGTTACGGCTTCGGTTGCGCCGCGAAAATCAATCAAATCAAAAACCGGACGGTTGCCGAGCGCGTTTCGCAAATCGGTTTGATTTAAGATATACGTTGCACGTTTTCGTGCATTTTCCCAATCCGGCAAATGTTTCGTCAAAACCGGAATGCCGTCGCTTTCCGAAACTTCCTGACTTTTTACCGGCGAATCGTTTTTCTGCTGGGCAAAAACTCCGCCGACCGCTGCTGACAAAACGCAAATTAAAACTAAAAACTTTATAAACACTGTCTTTTTCATCTTCGTCAAGTCTCCGTTTCGAGAGATTTTTTTAGATTATAATTTAAGGACAAACTAATTATTACCAAAAAAATAACCGGCAATCAGTAATAAATCCATACACTGACAAAAACGTATAAATGATGCGTCAAATAGTACACCAATTAAACCTAAATCCAATCTTTGATGTGCGGCGAATACAAATATATGCCCGTGAAAATGAAACAAACAAGCTCAATGGGCGTGCAATAAATTATGAATCCGATAAAGGAAATTTGTGGCATAGTAATTGATATATAGACGAGAAGTTAGGGGGAATTTGAAAATGTCAGCAATTACAAAAACTTTGGAATATCCGATTTGGCGGGAAACAAATGCTGCCGAAGAAGTGAAAAAAGAATCAACCGTAAAAAAGGAAGCTGTTAAATCAGGCTCGATGAATGATTTTCAGTTGACACAATTAGCCGCGAACGGCGATATGGCGGCTTTTGAAGAAATTTATAATCGTCACCACCGCAGAGTTTATTCGATTTGTCTGCGTATGCTCCAGAATGCTACTGAAGCCGAAGATTTAACCCAGGATGTTTTTATTCAGCTTCATCGCAAGATTGGAAGTTTCCGCGGCGACTCGGCTTTTACGACTTGGCTTCACCGCCTGACGGTCAATCAGGTTTTAATGCACTTTCGCAAGCGCAACGTAAAATTTGAAAAAACGACCGAAGAAGGCGAAACGCCGGTTCAGATTGTCGGCGGCACGGAAAATCCGCGCAAGATGCCGATTGTCGATAAAATAGCCATTGAAAGCGCCATCGCGCTTTTGCCGGACGGCTATCGAAACGTGTTCGTTCTGCACGATGTCGAAGGTTACGAACACGAAGAAGTGGCAAGAATTTTGGGATGTTCGGTCGGAACTTCAAAATCGCAGTTGCACAAAGCTCGTTTGAAACTCCGCAAGTTATTGCAGAAAAAAGCGAATCCGCGTCTCGTCGGCGCGTGGTAATTATAAAATAATTTATTTATTCAAAAGGCTTTCCATAATGGGAAGCCTTTTTTATTGTCAAACCGTCCGCTTCACTTCTAACGATACGTTTCCCAAGCTAAAATTTATCCATAATCTCGCGAATCGGCTGTGTGTCGCGTCTTTAATTGAGTTTTATAACTTTCAGGAGTTACGCGGTTGAACGAAAAATCAACAATTTATAAGGCTTTTTGATGAAGGTAATTTGCCACAAGCCTTTTGTTTTCAATGAATTTTCATTTAACAGTATTTCAACTGCGTAACTCCTAAACTTTTCTAATTTACTATATAACTTTCCGTTATTTTGATATTTCTTTTCGCTAATTCGGCGACGAATTTTTCCGCGTCTATCGCTTTTTCCTGCGGAGTCGCGCCGCGCATAAAAGTTTCGCCTTTTGCCGTCATTTGAGCAACTATCGATGCGGGAAAAGCCGTTGTTCGCATCATCGCGCTCAGGTTTGTTTCCGTATCGAATTTGTCAATAATATCGTAACGCAGGCGCTTTTTTTCGCCGTCTTTTGTGCCGACGAATTCCAGACGAATCAACACGTAATCGGGTTCGTCGGCGGGCAGTTTTTTTTGCAAAAGCTCGCCGAAAACTTTTCGCGGCTTTACCGTAACGTCATCGACGGAGATTTCTTCGCTCGAACATAAACCCAAATCAATCAACATTTTGAATTTCGCGCAGTGTCCATTGTAGCGAATGGTTTTGTAATCGAGTTCCTTGATTTTACCGAAAAAACTTACGGGCAAAGTCGAAGTTCCGCCGGAAGTTTGAAAGGCTTCGAGCGCGGGAAAGTTTTCAAAGGCAAGCGTTTCAACCTCAGTCATCGATTCGACTTCTTCGATTTTGCCGTTGCGAATAACTCTTGCCTTTTCGACGTATTCGTTTATCAAACCTTCGACCGAAAAAATCAATTGATAATCGAGCGGCGGACGCGGATTTTGCGGCAAACCGCCGACGCGAATATGAATCGCTTCGATTTCATCAAAGCGATTTGCCCCGCGAGCGGCTAAAATCGAAACCATTCCCGGCGCTAGTCCGCAGTCGGGAACAATATTGATTCCGGCGTTTTTCGCTTTTTCATCGAGCGCGAGCTGCTCTTCGACAACCGAATTATTTCCGCCGAGGTCGCAGAAATTCGTGCCGGTTTCAATCGCCGCTTTTGAAAGCTCGAAATTAAACCAGTAATTTACGCAGGAAATCGCGGCGTCGTGTCCGCTCATAACGGCGACAACATCCGTATAATTTGAAACGTCAATTTGTTTGATCCGAAGTTTCGGACTGTTGATTTGAGCGGCTATTTTTTCAACTTTCGCAGAATCGTAATCCGCAACGGTTACGGCTTCAACCGACGGCGAATTATAAATTAAATCGAAAACCGCGCCGTATCCCATTCGACCGCCGCCGATAACCAGAATTTTCATAAGTGGTTGAGTCGTAAATCGTGAACCGTAAATCGAAAAAGCGCGATAATTATTTTGCAGGTCAATTAACAAAACAATTCACGATTCACTGGTTACTGGTTTTTTAATTTCAATCGTCGAAATCTTCCGGCTTTTCGGCGTTAAGCAGTTCGCCCGCATATTCCCAAACTTGTTTTCGCTACAGGCGAAGCGAGTCGGTTAGCTGAAAAGTGACTTGCGGATGCGCGGCGTTGCGCTCGACTCGGATTACCTGCACCGAAAAACTCAATTCTTCTTCCGGGTTTTCCGTAACCGTTAAAGTTACTTTGCTGCTGATAGAAGGCAAGTTGCGCGGCAGAAAAACAAGCGTTCCCTGCGGTCCGACGTTTTCGGTCAAGCCTTCCTGAACTATTTCCCGTCCTTCTTCGTTTTTCCAAGCGATGCGAATCGGAAAAGAAATGTTGTGGCGCGTTCCTTTACGGCGTTCCTGCATAAAAATCGTTCTCCCGGAGAATTTTTCGGTCGTTTGAAATATACTTTATAAGCTCTCTAAAGTCTAATAAAACCATTGATTTATGAGTTTTCTCAGAGCGAGTGTTTCCTTCCTTTTGTTGTAACATACTTTTAACCGGCTGGACAATGCTTATCGGGCGTGTTAGCTTTAAACACGTTAAACAATGAAGTCCTTTAATAGGGTTTCCGTTTTACCCAGACAGTCATCTTCAAAAAACTAATTCAATTTAGCAAACACCTACGGAAAAATACGGGATTTTTCTGTATTTGAAGTTTTTGACTGAGCAAGAAAAAAGAAACAGATTAACAGGAGAATAATTAATGAGTATTTCAGCTAGAGGAAGTATCCTCTTTGGCTTTGCGGTGCTGTTAGCGGTTTTATTTTACTTTCAACCGACGACCGAAGCAAAAGAAGCCTTCAATATAGTGATTGATTCAGAGACAAACACGCAGGAAATCAATCAAACAAACAATCAGTCAGTCAGTCAAACCAACCTTCCAATCCAAGAACAACAAAATATAAACACTGAATCTTCGGAAACTACTGCGTCCGCAAAAGTTTCGGGAGGACGCGCTTTTCGTGCGACCGCTTATTGCTTACAAGGCAGAACGGCATCCGGCGGCGGCGTCCGGCGCGGAATCGTTGCCGCCGACCCGCGCGTTTTGCCGCTCGGCACGCGCATTCAGGTAACCGCCGGTTCATACAGCGGAACATACACGGTCGCCGACACGGGCGGCGCGGTCAAAGGTCGCGTTCTCGACATCTGGGTTCCGTCCTGCTCCGAAGCAATTCGTTTCGGACGCAAAAGCATCACGGTCGCCGTCGTCGGCGGCAGAAAATCAAAATCCGTCAGCTAATCAATTTAACAATTTACATTTAATAAACACTTAGATTCTATAATTTTTTTATAGCCGAACCGTCTCGTTTTAATATTGAGACGGTTTATTTTTTGTGTTTAACTTTTAAGACGTGATGTCCGAATTGGAATCGACAATCTTTTTACTGATTTTTGCCTGGTCGATTGTCGCGTTGTGGCTCGCCGCGTTGTTTCGGACGTGGTTTTGTCTGCATAAACAAAAGCCGCTCGCGTTAAATAAAACGGCAAAAAACACCGCCAAACCGCTTGTTTCAATCGTCGTTCCAGCACGCAACGAAGCGCGTCGCGTTTTGGAAAAAAGCATCCGCGCGATGATAAATCAAACTTACGAAAACTTTGAAATCATCGTGCTTGACGACCGTTCAACCGACGATACGAGAGAAATTATCGAAAGAGTTTTCGCAGAAGATTCTAAAATCCAAAATCTGAAATCTAAAATCTTAGTTGGCGGAATTGAACCGCCTGCTAGTTGGCTCGGAAAACCTTTTGCGCTTCACCAAGCCTTGAAACACGCTCGCGGCGAATGGATTTTGACTGCCGACGCCGATATAATCTTCGCGCCGGAAACTTTGCGGACGGTTGTCGATTACGTTGAAACAAACCGCTTCGACGCGCTGACGCTAGCGCCGAAACAAATTTTCGGCTCGTGCTGGGAAACGCTTTTTATGCCGGTCTTCGCGTGGTTTTGTCTGCTGGCGATGCCGCTTCATCTGGCTAACGACGCGAAACGAAAAGAATCAATCGGTTTCGGAAATTTTTTTATGTTCCGGCGCGATGTGCTGGATAAAATCGGCGGTTTTGAAGCAATCAAATCGGAAGTTGCCGAAGACTTGAAACTTGCGGAAATATTGAAACACGAAAGTTTTAATCTGCGCGCCGACTACGCGCCGGAACTCATCGAAACCAGAATGTATGCCGGATTTCGAGAGATTTGGCAGGGTTTTACGAAAAATCTTTTTTCGGGAATGAAGTTTTCGCTTTTCAGAACGATTTTCAGCTTGTTTTCGATTTTTTTGTTCGGCGTTTTGCCGTCGTTTCTGGCAATTCTGGCATTAGCTTTCGGACATATAGAACTTTTTGCACCGCTCATTTTGATTTATTTTTTGCAGACTGCGGTTTTTGTTCTCGTTCAGAAAAAATGGTTCGGAAATCGTTTTTTCGCTTTTTTGACGCCGCTCGGTTTGCTGATGTTTCTATTGATTCTGGCAAATTCGACCGTCAAAGTTTTAAGCGGCAAAGGCGTTAAGTGGAAAGGACGCGCAATTTACGAGCGCGGCGGAATCGAGCCGCCGGTTAAATAAGTGATAAGTCAGGAATTTGCTTTTACCCATCACCTATCACTTAACTTGTCGCTTCCAATTCTTCTTCCAGTAATTGTCTTTCGTACAAATCGTTATACTCGCCGCCGAGTTTTATGAGTTCGTCGTGCGTTCCGCGCTCGATAATGCGCCCGTCGTGCAGAACGCAGATTAAATCGGCGTCGCGAATAGTCGAAATGCGGTGTGAAACAATCAAAGTCGTCCGACCTTCGCGCACGTCTCGAAGCCCGCGCAGAATTTTTTCTTCCGTGTAGGTATCGACCGCCGACAAGCTGTCGTCGAGAATCAAAATGCGCGGGTTACGCATCACGGCGCGGGCAATTGCCGTGCGCTGTTTCTGCCCGCCGCTCAAAGTAATGCCGCGCTCGCCGACAAGCTGCTCGTATTTATACGGAAAATCCTTGATGTCGTCGGCAAGACCGGCGATTTCGGCGGCGCGCTCTATTTCGGGCTGTAAAATGCCGATTGCAGATTTTCCGTTGCCCGAACTCTGGACTTCGGACTCTGAACTTTGAATCTTGGATGACTTTGAAGTGTTCACTTTGAACTTTGAACTTTCTTCACCTTGTAATTCGTCTTTTTCGACGCCGAACGCGATATTTTCAGCCAAACTGTCGCTGAATAAAAAAGTTTCCTGCGGCACAAAACCGATTGATTTGCGAAGCTGTTCGAGCGAAAACGAGCGAATCGGAACGCGGTCGATAAAAATCGTATCGTCCGGCGCGTCGAGCAGTCGCGGAATTAAAGATACGAGCGTCGATTTGCCGCTGCCGGTTTTGCCGACGAAGGCGACGGTTTTTCCGGCTTCGATTTTCAAATTTATGTCTCCTAAAACCGGTTTACCGTCGTAAGCGAAAGTCAGATTACGAAATTCGATTTCGCCTTTTATCGGCGGTTGCGCGATTGCTTCCGGCGCGTTCCGAATCGTCGGCACGATTTCCAAAATCTGGTTGAATCTTTTCAAACTCGCCGTGCCGCGCTGGTATAAATTGACGACGTATCCGAGCGCGATTAGATACCAAATCATTCGCTGCAAATATAAAATATACGCCGTAAAATCGCCCGCCGAAATCTCGCCGCGCACCGCCATCGGGACGCCGACGGCGACGATGATGACGAATCCCAAGCCGATAAAGAAAAACAAAAGCGGACGCATCGCCGCGCCGAATTTGACGAGCGCGATATTTCTTTTGGCATATTCGCGGTTTAATTGTTGGAATTTCTCGATTTCCGGCAATTCCTGCGCGTAGGCGCGAACGACGCGGACGCCCGACAGATTTTCCTGCGCGCGCGCCGTGATGTCGGAGAAAAATTCCTGAATCTTCTCGAAACGGACGTGAATCTGTCCGCCGAGATATTTCACCGTCAGAGAGACGAACGGCATCGGAATTAAAATGAGCAAAGTCAGTTTGACATTCGTTCGCAGCAGAATCGGCAGAACGATTGCCAGTGCAAAAATCGCCTGAAACGAATATAAAATCATCGGTCCGACGATTTGGCGAATTGCGCTCAAATCATTTGTCGCGCGCGCCATAAGGTCGCCGACGCGGTTGTTTTGAAAATATTCGAGCGGCTGATTAACCAAAGTCGCGTAAAAATCGCGGCGCATATCGTATTCGATGTGGCGCGAAGCATTGATTAAAAGCCTCCGTTGCCAGAACAGAAAAATGCCGCTCGAAAAGCTGATTCCGAGAATCGCCAGCGGGTAATAAATGATTTTTTCCCGCGTCGCCTCGCGGCTGATGTCGTCAATCGCCTGCCCGACCAGCGTCGGAATCCACAGCCCGAACGCCATCGACAGCAAAATAAACAAAATGCCGAAAACGACATTCCATTTGTAGGGCAGAAAATACCGGGCGAATTTTTTCAGTTCTTCCATAAATCTTCAATCGTCAATCGTTAATCGTCAATAAGTGTTCTTGCTATTTACGATTGACGATTGATGATTCACTAAATTTTAGTGTATGTCGAAAGCGCGGTCGCCGTCGGTTTGCCTTCCGCGTTCACGCATTCCGCCGAAACGGTCAATATTCGTCGTCCGGCGCGCACGACTTTTGCCGTGCAGACGATTTCACCCGTTGAAACCGGACGCAGATAATGAACGGTCAAATCGACGGTCGTCGCTTTTTCGGTTTCCGTGAGACAGCTTATCACGGCGAAAGCCATCGCCGTATCGATTATCGAAGCCGTCGCGCCGCCGTGCAGAACGCCTTGCGGCTGGCGCAGTTCGTCGCGCATCTCTAATTTCAGAATCGCCTCGCCGTATGAAATATCGATTATTTCCATTCCGATGAGCCGCACGAACGGAACTTTCGCAAACTCTTCAAACGCTTTGTTTTTAAGCGATTCGTTCAACTCTTTATTCTTCACCAATACCTTCCTTTCGCATCGTCGTTTTTAAGTTGTCGGGCGAAACCTTGCGAAAATCCTTTGGAATCTCAAACCAATCGTTTTCGGTTTTTGTTTTAAAGTTTCTCATTTCAAATGTATAAGTTAAAATTTTTTGCCCTCCGCCGGTGC
>JALZOE010000045.1 GCA_030857325.1 Acidobacteriota bacterium | reverse complement strand
ATAAAGCTCGTCTTTGGCGCGGGTTAGGGCGACATACCAGAGGCGTCGTTCTTCTTCTTCGCTGTTGATTTCTTTTAACGCTCTCGGAGACGGAAATTTGCCTTCCGCCGTCCAAATCATAAACACGACTTTCCACTCCGCGCCTTTTGCCTGGTGAATGGAAGTTAAAGTTAAAAGCTCGTCTTCTTCGCCGCCGGAGACGACATCTTCGCCGACGATTGTTTGCGGCGCGCCGAAGCGTTCGGTGGAGATTAGCGCCAGTTCGGAGAGAAAACTTTCGGTCGATTCGTATTTGCTCGCGTAAATGGCAAGCTGTTTCAAGTCTTCGGTTCTGGCTTCGGCGTTTTCGTAAGTTTCCTGTAAATGCTGTTCGTAGCCGCCCGATAAAATCATCTCGATTTGTTTCGCCGGATTGTTTCTGGTTTCGTCAGCGGTCAGATTGTCGAGCAGATTTGTAAACGTCGCCCACGCGTTCGATCTGCGCGGCTTGAATTGAAAATCATCTTTTTTAACGAGCGCAAACGGATTTTCGGCATACGCCAGACTTTCGTAAATCTTGTTCGCCGTCGCATTGCCAACGCTCGGAATCATTTTTAAGATTCGTTTCCAGGCGAGTTCGTCGCGCGGGTTGACGATGATTCTTAAATAAGAAATCACGTCTTTGATGTGCGCCTGTTCAAAAAATCTGACGCCCGATTGAATGCGATACGGAATGTTGCGGCGCGTTAATTCAAGCTGTAATTCGAGCGAATGATAATGCGAGCGGTAGAGAACGGCGATGTCTTCAAGACTCGTGCCTTCGTCGCGCAATTCCAAAATTCTCGACGCGATAAACGCCGATTGCTGTTCGGTGTCGCGGCACGGAATAAGCGCGGGCGCAGAGCCTTTCGATTTTTTTACCGCCTGCAAAACTTTCGGAAACTGCTTTCTGTTATTGGCAATCGAAACATTTGCGAGTCCTAAAATCTCCGGCGTCGAACGATAATTCGTTTCTAATTTGTAAATCTCGCATTCGGGATAACGTTTCGGAAACTCGTAGATATTCGTAAACTCCGCGCCGCGCCACGCGAAAATACTTTGCGCGTCGTCGCCGACGACCATTACGTTTCTGTGTTTGACCGCCAATAAATCAATGATTTCGGCTTGCAGCCGGTTCGTGTCCTGATATTCGTCAACCAGAATATGCTCGAACTGTTCGGCGTAAACAGCGGCGATGTCGGGTTTTTGAATCAATAATTTTTTCCAATTCAAAAGCAAATCGTCGTAATCCATCACGTTCCGTTCCTTTTTACGCTCCATATAAATCATATCGACACGTTTTATTTGCTGCGTGAGCGGCTCGAAATATGGATAACGATTGATGACGACATCTTCAATCGCTCTGTCTGTATTATTCGCGTAGGAAATTATGTCCTGCACGACTTCCGGCTTCGGAAAACGCTTGGCTTTCGTGTCGATTCCGGCTTCGTCAATGCAGACGTTGACGAAATCGCGCGCGTCTTCGGCGTCGAGAATTGAATAATTTGAATCGAAGCCGATTGACACGGCGTGTTTCCGCAAAATCAAATTGGCGATGCGGTGAAATGTTCCGCCCCAAATTTTGTGGACGTTTTGGCTTCCCGTCAGATTTTGAACGCGGTTCATCATTTCCCGCGCCGCGCGATTGGTGAAAGTTGCCAGCAGAATCTTTTGCGGAGAAACGCCTTGCTCAATCAAGTAAGCGACGCGATAAGTTATCGTGCGCGTCTTGCCCGTTCCCGCGCCCGCAACCACCAGCGACGCTTTCGGCAGCGCTGTTACGACGCGAAATTGTTCTTCGTTTAACTCCTGACGATAACGCGTCAGACGTTCGGGCAGAGCGTTTTCGTCGCGTTTGATAACGTATTTTTTCATTGCTTTTGAAACCACAGATTAGCACAGATAAACGCGGATAAAAATTAGGGCGTTTGGAAGACAACAAACAAACCGGATGTTATAATAATTTCACGAATTTAGACTGCAATTATTTTTATAGGACAGGTGAAAACATTATGAAATTTCCCGGTGGATTCGATATGAATTCGATGATGAAACAAGCCCAGAAAATGCAGGAAGAAATGGGCAAACAAATGAAACAGACGACCGTTGACGCGTCGAGCGGCGGCGGCGCGGTTAATGTCAAGATGCGCGGCGATTTTGAAGTTATGGAACTGACGATTTCGCCCGATTTGGTCAAAGACGGCGACGTTGAAATGATTCAGGATTTAACGCTCGCCGCCGTCAATGAAGCGCGCCGCAAAGTCGAAGAGTCGCTCAAAGGAAAACTCGGCGGAATGCTGCCGCCGGGACTGATGTAAGATAGTGGTGAGTGGTGAACGGTGAGTGGTTAGTGAAAGAAACTTCCTAAACTCACCACTAACCACTCATCACTCACCACTAAAGAAATGCTTGAATACTCAGAACCCGTCGCCAAGCTAATCGACGAATTTAAACGTCTGCCCGGCGTCGGTCATAAAAGCGCTCAGAGATTGGCGTTTTACATTCTGCGCCGACCGGAAGCGGAAATCGAGCGCTTTGTCGAAGCATTGCAGGAAGTTAAACAGAAAATCGTTTTCTGCTCTATCTGCAATAACTTAACGGACGTTAATCCGTGTATGTTCTGCACCTCGACGGCGCGCGACCGCTCGATGATTTGCGTTGTCGAAGAACCTTATAATCTTGTTGCGATTGAAAAAACCCGCTCGTTCAAAGGTCTTTATCACATTTTGCACGGCTCGCTCTCGCCGATTCGCGGCGTCGGTCCCGATGAATTGATGCTCGCCAATTTGATTCCGCGCTTGAGACCTGAAAATAACGACAATGTTGAAGTTAAAGAAATTATTGTCGCTACAAATCCGACGACCGAAGGCGAAGCGACGGCGAATTATATCGCGCGTCTGCTCAAACCGCTTGGCGACCGCCGCATCTCGCGTATCGCAATGGGAATGCCGGTCGGTTCGGATTTGGAATTTGTCGATGAAGTTACGATGGATAAAGCGATGCAGAATCGCCACGATATTTAGAACTGTTTGAAAAATAGGAAACAGGACGCGGACAAACGCCGATTAAGCGGATTGACGCGGATATGATTTATAAATCCGCTCCAATCTGCCGAATCCGTGTTCGTCTGCGTCCTGTTTCCTGATTTTTCTTTCGATTTTTGACTTTTCAAACAGTCTTTCAGAGGCGATAAATAAAAACTTTAAAAACAAAAAAGGACAAAGAGAAATTTCCCGATTCTCTCCGTCCTTTTTCTTTTGCCTGTCCCCTGTAACCTAACCCTTGCTCGTTCTTTGCCTTTGCCTCAGCAAAATTGTTTTACGCAACTTTTGTGCGTTTTATACTGGTAACTTTTTCATTCGTCGAGTCGTCGGCTTTAGATTCGACCGTTGCTTCCGTTTTCGTCTTCTCGATGCGCGCCGTCATCCGGCGGTCTAAATCTTCGATTTGCTCGGCAGTCAAATGCGTGATATTCGGCTGATTGTGATAAATCTTCGCGCCCGTTACGATGTCGGCGCGCTTAAAACCGTTCGCTTCCGCTTTTTTAATTAAATCGTCAACCGTCATCGTCTGCGGCGCAATCGAAACCGGCGTTTTGTCTTCGATAAATTCCGGCACGTCGGATTTTGCCGGTTTTTCAAACGCCAATTCCAACGCCTGCTCGGCTTTCATATGTTCGAGAAAATCCTTAAAACCGATGTTTCCCATCATCTCGAAACCGACCTCAAACGCCGGAGAATTAGATTTTACGACTTGAAAAACACGCGTGATTTCGCCGTCGCGTTCCTGCAAACTGACTTCAACCATTACATCGACGAAATACTCCAGACCGCTTGCCGTCATCGGCAGAACGCGCCCGACTTCGTTGTCTTCTTTGGCTTCCTTGCCGCGCGCCGCAATCTGGTCGGCAATGACAACCGATTTGCCGCTTTCGATGCAGAGCTTGCGGAGAACGCCCTGCAAAATCATCTGGTCAGCCGCCAATTCTTCGGCGCTCGGCTGCGCCAGCGGGTCGTCACTTCGCTCTCTGACCGCTTCAATCATATCCGAATGCTTCGCGCCGAAATACGCCGCCCAACTGTCGAGCGCGAAACAACCGTAATTTTGTTCCCGACCTTCGCCGTTAATCGCCCAATCGATAAATTCAGGTAATTCATCAGTCTGCTCGATTTCGAGCGCGTCGAATTTCTCTCCGACGCCGCGCAACAGACGCGCCTTTCGTTCGGTGTCGAAAATGCAGAGCTTCCCCAGACCCGCATCCGCCATCGAACTGATAAAATGACTTTTGCCGACGCCCGCGCCGCCGCGAATCGCCATAATCAGCCGCTGCTGACGCGGCATCCGGCTTAATGGATTTATTTTCGGTTTGTTGGATTTCATTTTTTGCTTTCTCCTTAGCGTTAATATTTTCTTAAAGTTTCCCCTTACTTTTGGCGTGTTAAATGCCTACCGTCAAAGGCATTTTGTATCACTGATGAAACAAATCTAACACAGGTTGTCCTCTGTTTCAAGTATGAAACAAAGTTTTTTTGAAGTTACGTGGAAATTTTTACTTCCTGAGTTTGAGAAAAAGATTTAAATGTCCTCAGTCGGAGCGCGGACATCCTGTCCGCAATGAGCGTGAAACGCGAACAAACGTTTCGATAAAATTCAACATTGAGATTTACTCGAATCTTTTGAACGCTCTAAAGCGTTCATTGCGGACAGGATGTCCGCGCTCCCGGTGAAAAATATAAAAGGCAAAAGCTCGAAATAAATTATTTTCCCGCTTTTGCCTTTTATATTTTTATTTCAAACGGGCTTTTAGCTGCCGCCGTTTTTAATCACGTATTCGGTTAAATAACGCTTTAATTTGTCGCGGTTGCTTTGCCGGTAAGCGGCGTAATCTCGGCGGATTCCGGCGTCGGCGCGGGCGAATAAAACGTAGGCTTCGAGCAAGCCTTCGTCGTTTAATTTTTTCAGGGCGGCGACGGACGGATTCAGATTTTTGACGGTTTTACTTTCCTTCAAAACGGTCAGAGCGGTGCGCAGAGCTGCGGTTTCTTCTGTCAAACTGTGGCGATAAACTTTTTCGTTCGGATAGGCTTTTGAAAAACTGTCGCTCCGTTTTCCGTCTTTGCCCGTTTGCCAGGCGGCGCGATTTAGTCCGTATGCCGTCCACACAATCGACCCGTCGTCCTCGTCTTTGTCGCCCATACCCAGAGTAAGTTTTGTGTTGCCGTTTTCCGAAGACGAGATGTTTACCGGAATTTCGATTTTCGGATGCGCGAGCTTGATGTTGTTTCGCCCTGCAAATTGTCCAAGCCCGCGCCACGCCGCGTTGTTGTAAGGCTCGGCGATAATCGCGTCGAAAAATTTGTCCTGCGCCTCCTTGTTTTTTCCGCTCAGCATTAAACCGTCGCCCCAGTAACGGTGCGCCGTTTCGCGGTTAGCGTCAATTGCGATAGCTTTGGCAAACCAAATTCCGGCTTTGTCGTAATCTTTCAGCGCGTAATACGTGTTGCCTGTGTAAAGCGCGGCTTCGTAATGCGTCGGGTCGAGCGTCGCGGCGCGCTCGTAAGCGACGACGGCTTTTTTATAATCGCGCGCGGCAAACAACGGAAACGCTTCTTCGAGCGCGGCTTGCGCCTGCGGATTGTCCGAATCGTTTCTGTCGCCGCCGTCCGCTTTAATCGAAGCGGTCAGCAAATCAATTTCGGGAACGGACGCGCCGAGTTCGGAGGCTTTCAAAAAAGCGTCTCGCGCCTTGAGCCTGGTTTGTTTCCACTCGACTTTGTTTTTCGTCGCATTCTGCAAATTCCAGTGCGCCAAACCCAATCCGAGAAAAACCTGACCGTCGGCTTGTTTTTCGGCGGCGAGTTTTTCCAGCAAAGGCAAGGCTTCGGCGTATTTTTTCTCGTTGACCAGAACGATTGCCGCTTCGCGCCGGGCAATGTAATCGTCTGTTTGCAGCATCATCTTCGGCAGCGGTTGCTGCGCCGAAAGCGTAGTCGAACCGAAAACGAGCATCGAGAAAAATAGAAAGGCGACAAAAGTTTTCAACCGAAACATTGATTTTTGCATAATTTTAATTTCCCTTTTTAAAGATTGTCAGCGACGAGAATTGGTAAAAGTTTAAGGATGGTTTTTCAGAGTGTCAATATTTTAAATAATTTTAAACGATTCGGCTCGAACGATTTTGATTATACAAAACCGAGTTCGTCTAACTTGTCCATTGTGATGCCGCTGTTTTTTTCGTCCGCTTTACGGTAAAGCAGTATGCGTTCGACATATTTGGCAATCATATCGGCTTCGAGATTTACTACGTCGCCGTTTTTCAAAGCGTGCAGATTCGTCAAATTCCAGGTTTTCGGAATAACGGCGATTTCAAACGAATCGTCCGCCAGATTCGCAACGGTCAAACTGATGCCTTCGACGGAAATCGAGCCTTTGTAAATCAAATATCTTGCAATTTCCGCCGGAAAACCGACGCGCACCGTCCAGAAATCGCCTTGCTTGGTCGCCTGCAAAAAAGTTCCCGTCGCGTCGACGTGTCCCTGCACGATATGTCCGCCGAGTCTGGTCGTCGGCGTTACGGCGCGTTCGAGATTAACGGGCGCGCCCGCGTTTAATTTGCCCAAAGTCGAACGCCGCAGCGTTTCATTTGAAACATCCGCCGCAAACGAATCGCTTCTTATATCAATCGCTGTCAGGCAAACGCCGTTGACGCTAATCGAATCGCCTTCCTTTGAATCAACGGTCACGATTTGCGCCGAAACTTTTATCTTCGCGCCGTCGCCGCGTTTGTCAAACGCCGATATTTCCCCCAACTCCTCAATTATTCCGGTAAACATTATCTCTTTTGTTTTCTTGTGGTTATCCAGTGTTACAGAGTGTTTTCTATTGAATATCTAAAAGTATTTTATCACTCGAAAACACTCTGTAAAAACAAGTAACAGATACATTATTAGAGCCTGTTTGGAAAGTAGACTATGGTCAGAAGTTCAGGTAAATTTGAGTTGTGAAAAAACAAGTTTATCCGAGCGATATGACCGATAGCCAATAGCATCATATCAGAGAGTTATTTGAAAAGAAAAACAAGCTGGGCAGACCGCGGGAACTGGATTTACGCCAAGTGGTCAATGCGATTTTGTATGTTTTAGCGACTGGTGCGCAGTGGCGGTATCTGCCTGTTTGCTATCGGAAATAGCAAAGCGTTTATTATTATTTTCGCAAATTCGAGCGTGACGGAACGTGGTTTGGAATTGACGAGAAGTTGCGGGCGCAAGTGCGAACACAAGCGGGCAAACACAAGCATCCGACAGCCGACAAACGTCGGGCAAAACCGTTTTCGACCGCTCGCTGAACGTGCTGCAAATCGCCGGATGGAGCGAGCGGATATTCGACCAGATTACCGGTCAATCGCGCGGCTACGACGAAATCATCAAAGCGATTGACGCGGTTGTTTTATAGACGATTTCATACTGCGCTTCGCCGGCGAAATTCGGAAGAAACGTTGTGCGACACGCCGTCAACGGGTTATGAAAAAGCTGATGTTCGTATGCAGTCGAAACCGGCTCAGAAGTCCGACGGCGGAGCATACGTTTGCCGGTCGAGACGGTTTCGACGTTGCGTTCGCCGGACTTAATAAGGGAGCCGATGTTCCGTTGTCGGTTGAGTTAATCGAATGGGCGGATATCATTTTCGTGATGGAGAAAATTCATCGCGGTAAAGTTTCGAATAAATTCAAAACGCATTTGAAAAACAAACGCCTGATTTGTTTGGACATACCGGACGATTATGAATATATGCAGCTGGAACTGGTAGAATTGCTCGAACAAAAAGTATGGCGACTTTTGGGAAGCTGTTAGTATTTTCAAAGCTGTGCGTTTTCCCCAAACACTATTGAGAATGAACATTAAAAGGTATATGTATTCTCACGCTCCTGCTGAGCTTCGCATTCGTTTGAATTATCGAAAGCGTCAATCCGACAAATAAAAATGATTGAATACACGATTTACTGCGACGTTTGCGGCGAGATGATCGACATCCAGACGGGAAGCGCGCGTCAAGCAAGAAAAAGAGCGAAAGCAAAAGGCTTGCTCGTTCGCATTCTTCGCAAAGACTATTGCCCGGCGTGTGCCGAAAAACTTCAAAAGGAAGGCGAAATGGATAGCTAGATGCGCCGCCCAATTACTATTTTCCGTTGAATATCGCAAAGCCGACGAAACGGTTCGGTTTGATTTGTATGCGTTCTTGCAGCCGAACAGTTTTTTGGACAAATAAACTGTCTGCGGCTATCTTGGAAATGGTTAGGTATTTTTATTGAAAAAGGAGAAATAAATGAGCTAAGAAAAACAAACGGAAGAAAAGTTCAGTTCTAATGAAAGCACAGCTGATTCGCCCGAAGCAAGTTTGAATCCGGCGGAAGTCATAAACGATTCGGCAGGAGAAGGCGATTCTCAGGAAATAGACAATCTGCCGATTGAGAGCATCGGTTCATACGCCGGATTGGAAGAATTATTGACGGACGAAGAAAAAGAAAAGACAACCAATCCGGCGGCTGAAAGTTGATTCCCAATTTTGGAGTGTTCATCAATCAATAAGAACAAGAAGGAGCAGACGTGATACGAGAAAGTTCACAGAAGCGCGACGACCGATTTGAGTTAAATCGCTTCATCAAAGCGCAGGATACGATATATGACGTTGCTCTCTGGGAACTGAAAAACGGTCGGAAGCGTTCCCATTGGATGTGGTTTATTTTCCCGCAAATTGACGGATTAGCACAAAGTTCGACTTCTAAATTCTATGCCCTAAAAAGCATGGAAGAAGCGCGGGCATATCTGAATCATCCGGTTCTCGGAAAAAGGCTGAAGGAATGCGCCGAAGCCGTTCTTGCTGTTGAGGAACATTCGGTTTCGGAAATCTTCGGTTACCCGGACGATTTGAAGCTGAAATCATCGCTGACGCTGTTTGCGAGCGTGGCGGATGGCGAGTCCGTTTTCACTTCGCTTCTTAATAAATGTTTTAACGGAGAACGAGATTTAAGGACGCTCGAATTATTAGAGATTGTCGAAGAAAAGCACGACTGAATCGCGTTATCAAATGTTTGGTTAACGAATCTTTCGAGACGTTATAATAAGTAAACCCTTTCTTTATCTATTGATCGGAAGAAATACAAAGCTCTTACATATTATGTAGTCAAACATTGTTATCTGTGCGAATAAATAAATCTGTTTCATTTATTCGTTTGATTTCTTTACTGCGCCCAATCGTTCTACGGCAGCATAAGCTTCCATTTTCTGTGCCAGACTGATTGCAGTCAATCCATCGCTTGACTGCAAAGATGCATCCGCTCCGTGCGTTAGCAGCAAGTCTATAATTTCGATGCGGTTAAACATTGCGGCGAACATCAGAGCTGTTTTTCCGTCGGACATAGAAGCGTTAACGTCTGCGCCGTTTTCAATTAAAAGACGCGCCATATCCAAATCGCCTTTAAAAGCGCAGCCGGCAAGCGGAATTTGACCCATATCGTTGGCAAGTTCGGGGTCGCCGCCGTGTTCGAGCAGCACGCGCGCCGCCTCAAAGTTTCCGTTGTAGCTTGCCAGCATCAAAAGGCTGTTGCCCTTAGCGTCGCGGATGTTCGGCGCAAGTCCGTTTTCGAGATATTCTTTTAGCCGCGCGGCATCTCCGGCTCTGGCTGATTGAAACAATTCCTGTACGAACGCATAAGTTTCATCGTCCATCGTGGGCGTTTCGGTCGGCGCAGATTTTGATTCTTCTTCAGACATATTATCTTCCGTCATAAAGCCGCTTTTAACGCGAGATAAGCGGGAACGAAAAAATTGATTTCGCTCGTCCGGTAATCGATATAAGCCTGCCCGTACGTTTCGACAAAGCGTTTCTCTTCGTGAAGCGAACCGAGAATTAAATAAACGGTTGTTATTAAATTAAAGGTGGCAAGATTTACGGTCATCCGCGGCATCAGCCAAATTATCGGCAGCATACCGAAGTTTAACGGGTGACGGCTTAGGCGAAACGGACTGGTTATTTTCATTTGGCTGCTGTTTTTAAGGATTGGTCTCTGACCTTCCGGTTCGATTGGAATGAACCATTCACCGGTTATGAGCGCTGTAACATTTGGCACGCCCGCGAACTTTAGAAAACCGATTTCTCGCGCTCCATACAATAAATACAGCACGAAGAAAAATTGAACCGAACGCATAAACCAAGAAAACGGACGACGAACACGATACAATTCCCGATTCGGTAATTTCAAACCGTATAAACCTAATGCTCCGAAGGTCGCAATCGCTAGCCCGTTATACAAAGGTCGGTATAGACCGTTGCGCATTCGTTCGCCCAACAATTTGCCCGCCTTTTCTTTTGCCGCTTTGCTTGCCAGGACAGGGTGAATTCCGACAACGAGCGCGGTGGCGGCGGCAATCTTTATAATGCTTTTGAACATATCGGGTGTAATTTACATTTAAGCGCAATGCTTACCGAACAGCAAAAGAGTTTGTGAAAATTTATGAAAGTACGAGATGTTAGATAATCACCGGTTTAGCGAAGGCGGAGCCGGAAGCGATTGTGTTTCGGTGCTCAATGAAATTTGTTTGCAAATCTCAAATTGAGGTTTCGGCTTTATCTATTTTTGAAACAATCGGCATCAGAAAATTTTCGATTTCCCTTATAATTTCTTCTAAATCGGGTTCCGTCTTCAATCTGTTCTTTCTCAAAAATGCTTTCCATTGTCTTTGTTTGTTTTCATCGCGGCTGAATTCCG
>JALZOE010000353.1 GCA_030857325.1 Acidobacteriota bacterium | reverse complement strand
AATCGACGGTAATATGCTGCGCCGCGCCGCGGGCTATCTTTCTGGTTATCTCCAAATAAATCTTCTGCTCGTCTTTATCGAGTGATTCCAGCATACGACGGCTTAGTTCGAGACAGTTTTCGACATTTGACTGATATACTTTCTGTCCTTTCCCGGTCAGAAGAACCCGGACAATCCGCCGGTCTTCGTCGTTACGCTCGCGTTTAACCAAGCCTTTGTCCTCCAGCTTGTCGATAATGCCGGTCATAGTGCTAACCGCAACCTGCGAATACTCGGACACTTCTCTCATAATACAGGACTCGCATTGACCGACATAATCGACAATTTTCAATTCCTGCAAGCTCAACTCGCCGCTCACGCCAGCCGAATTGATTGCCTGAAAATGAGACGTAATCACGTCAATACTCTTTTTTAACTCGATTGCTCTTGCTTCAAAATCGGACATTACAGTATTATCTCCCGGTAGTTCGGAAATCGAACTATTTACAATGTAAAATATTTTATAAGATGCGTCAAGCATTATAACCGAAGGAGTATGAAATTCGTTAATTTGACGGTTGAAAGCGCATTCAATTTTCACGCAGTAAATTTTCAGTAAAATAAAAAAGGGCAGCCGTAAAAACCGCCCGTTTTTATTTTGTTCTTGTAATTATTGGAAATAAAAGAGGTTTTGGAGGCGGCGGTCGGAATCGAACCGACGAATAAAGCTTTTGCAGAGCTTTGCCTTACCACTTGGCTACGCCGCCGAAAGTATGAAGGCGGAAGAATCGAGTTAAAACAGGCGTTTGAAAACAAACTGCTTTTATTCTTAATCCTTCCGCCTTCATACTTTTAATTTTTGGAGCGGGAAACGAGATTCGAACTCGCGACTTCGACCTTGGCAAGGTCGCGCTCTACCACTGAGCTATTCCCGCTTGCGGTAAATGATAATTCTACAAATTGAGAAAGTTTTGTCAAGTCGAAGAAAAATTATTTTCCATCCAAAGTTACATCTTTGAGAAATCCCCAATCGCCGCTCGCGCCGATTTTTATATTGCCGATTCGTTTATTGGCGACGACCATATTTGCCGGATACCACAGCGGCAACATCGGCACGTCGTTGCTGACGATTTCCTGAACGCGAAAATAAATCTGCTTAGCTTGTTCGCGGTCGGCGGTATTAACTGCTTCTTCGACAAGTTTATCGACTTCAGGATTACTGTAACGACTGCGGTTGCAACATTTAACTCGCTCTCCGGGAATCGCGCCGGTCGAAAATAAATCTTTCAGGAAAATCGGGTCTTGATTTCCGCCGACCCAAATTCCGGTATTCATCTGAAATTGTCCGAGCGCAAGCTGTTGAAGTAAAACTCTGCTTTCCATCGTTTCAATTTCGGCGTTGATGCCGACATCCTTTAACGAATTCTGGATAACTTGAGCGTATTGGCTGACGGCGGCGTTTCCGGCGGAAAACTTATATTTTATCGGTTCGCCTTTATAACCGGATTCCTGTAGAAGCTGTTTGGCTTTCGCCGGGTCGAACGTGTATTTCGTTCCGGCGTTATACGCCCACGATTCAGTCGGCAGCATCGAATAGGCGATTGTCGCCTGACCGGAAAGCAATTCCATGATAATTTTTTCGCGGTCGATTGAATGCGCGACGGCTTGCCGCAATTTCACGTTATTGAGCGGCGGCGACTGTGTATTAAACTGCAAATACTGAATGTTCGAGCCGTTAAATTGCTCGACTTTCAGATTCTGATTTTTCCCCAGCGAATTTAACGTGTCGGGCGACAGATTGGTCGGAAGCGGCGCTATATCGACTCCGCCGCTCTGCAGTTCGGCTTGCAGGGAATTGGCGTCGGTTACGGTTTTGAGACGAATTTTTTCGACTTTCGGCGCGCCTTCCCAATACGCCGGGTTGCTTTGTAAATCGACGACATTCTGCGATTGGTCGAAACTCGTAAACATAAAAGGTCCGGTGCCGACCGGCTGTTCGCTTTGTCGGGCGACAGTTCCTTCGGGAATAATCGGAATCGTAACCAGATTCGATAAAAGCTGATTCCGCAGGGAAGCGCGACTTAGTATAAAACTGACGGTTTTCGGGTCGGGCGTTTCGATTGCCGTTATATGCGGCGTTCTCTGATTGTCGATTGTTTCAAAAAATGCGCCCGATTTGTAGC
The DNA here is from genome assembly GCA_030857325.1 of Acidobacteriota bacterium. GTDB lineage: Bacteria > Acidobacteriota > Blastocatellia > Pyrinomonadales > Pyrinomonadaceae. The sequence continues at coordinate 1,703 of JALZOE010000353.1, read as the reverse complement.
TTCCGCTTTTGAACAGTTCGTCAAAAGTATATTTTACGTCCGGGGCGGTTAAATCCTTGCCGTCGTGGAATTTAACATTGTCCTGTAAGACGAAGGTAATGGTTTTGCCGTCGTCCGAAGTTTTAATTTCCTTCGCCAACTCTCCGATATACTCGAAATTTTCGTTTTTCCTGACCAGAGAATTAAAAATCAAACTGCGAACGCGGTCGGCGGCGGCTTCCGAACCGGGCGAAGTTAAAGTATCGAGCGATGTAAATTTTTCGGAAAGGGCAATTGTAACGAATTCGTTATTTCTGCCGCGGCAGGACGACGAAAAAATAACCGCCGCGATAAAAATTAAAATAAAGAAAGTTTGACGTAAAACCATTTATCCTCCGTAACTGTAATTTAGGGATTTATTAAATTCTGCAATCTCTTTGGAGAGAGTGTCGAGGCGTTCGGTGCTAAAGGGAAGTGGCGGCGACAGCATAGATTTTAGATGCGCGATTCGCCGCAAAGATTCGTCGATTCTTTGCTCGGAAATTTCATTTTTTTTGACGGCTTCCAAAACCGCGTAAAAACCTGCTCTGACGGCATCCGCGTCGGCGCAGACTGCCAGCATATCTTCGCCCGCCGCGACAGCCGTTTTACAGGCTTCGCCGACGCCGTAATTTTTCACGATTGCGCCCATTTCCAAATCGTCGGTAATGGCGACGCCGCCGAAATTCAATTCTTCGCGAAGAAGTCCGGTAACGAAATTTCGGCTCAAAGATGCGGGTAAAAGTTTGCCGTTTGAATCGGTTTCCTGTAAATCCACGCGCGGAAAACCGGCGTGAGCAATCATAATCGCGTGGGCGTTTCCGCTTTTTATAAAATCTCTATACGGAAGCAAATCCTTATCTAAAAGTTCCTGTTTTGAAACGTCAATAAACGGCAATTCTTCGTGAGAATCAACGGTTGCAGCGCCTAAACCCGGAAAATGTTTGATGCAGCCGAGACAGCCGTTCGCCTGCAAAGTTTCCAGATACGCGCCCGCCAATCGAATCGTTTCGTCTTCGGACGCGCCGAAAGCGCGGGAATATAAACCGTTGGAAAATTTTCGGCGCGGCTCATCGGTTATATCGACGACGGGCGCGAAATTCATATTAAAACCGAGAAGGCGAATCGTTTCCGAAGTGATTTCAGCGGCTTTTGTCACTTCTTCAATTGTTTTGAGCAAAGCGGCGGACGGCATCGGCGTTAAAATCCGGCGCAGGCGGTCAACCACGCCGCCTTCCTGGTCTAAACTCAAAACGGGTTCGATTACAGAGCTTTCACGGATTTTATCTAAAAGCGTTCTGGTTTGTTCCGCGTTTCTGATGTTACGAGTGAATAAACAAACTCCGCCGGGCGAGATTTCTTCGAGCAGAAATCGTGATTCGTCGTTTAATTCGACGCCCGACAGACCGATGAAAAATAATTGTCCGATTTTTTTTTCGATTGGCAGCGATTGGATTTGCTCAAACATAATTAAACTATCGAAAATTGTAACAAGGTTAAAGTAATTTATAAAACGTCTGGAGAGCGACTGTTAAAGTAAAACTTTAGAAATTGTATTAACAAGGTCGATTGGAAGAACATTTTATAATCAAAGCATTTAATTAAACGACTCTTGAAATCAAATCGGCAAGCATTCGTTTGGCTTCGTCGGCGGATAAATTTTCGGTTTTTATTTCCCGAAGTTC
>JALZOE010000352.1:2832-3877 GCA_030857325.1 Acidobacteriota bacterium | reverse complement strand
GTATTCTAAACCGTTATTTTACGGCAATGAGCCAGATAATTTTCGCGCACGGCGGAACGCTCGACAAATATATCGGCGACGGTTTGATGGCAATTTTCGGCGCACCGACCGCGACACCGGATGATGCGAAAAACGCCGTGAAAACAGCGGTTGCGATGCAGAGGCGACTCGCAGCCTTGAATACGGAATTAAAATCCGAAGGCTTTCGCCCGGTAAGTATCGGCATCGGACTTCACACGGGCGAAGCAACCGTCGGTTATATCGGTTCGGAGCAGCGCTCGGAATATACAGCGATTGGCGACGCGGTCAACTTGGCTTCGCGGCTTGAATCAAACGCTCGCGGCGAACAAATTTTAATCAGCGAAGCGACGGCGCAGGCGAGCGAAAGTTCGTTTGACCTAACCGCGCAAAAACCGTTAATAGTAAAAAATCGCTTGCAACCCATTTCTTTATTTGAAGTAAAATGGAATTAGGTTAAAATTATTCGTCTTTAAAGTAAATTAAGCGGTTAAAAAAAGTTTGATTATTTTGATTTGTAATATTTGAGCAAGGGAAACGCCTTTATGTTGGGAATTTCATCATTAAAAAAATTCGTTACCGATTCGATGGCGATTGATATGGGAACGGCAAGCACGCTGATTGCCGTCAAAGGGCGCGACATTGTGCTTGATGAACCTTCGATGATTGCCGTCAACGAATTATCTGGCGAAATCGTCGCTTACGGTCAGGAAGCATTCGATATGCGCGGACGCGAAGGACGCGATATTACCGTTTTAGCACCCTTGAACGGCGGCGTCGTGGCGGATTTTGAACGTACGAAAAAAATGCTCGCGCATTTCGTCAAAAAGGCGAAAACCGGCGGCTCGCAAGTTTCCCTGCAAGCCGTGATGAGTATGATTTCCGACGTAACGCACGTCGAACAGCGGGCTTTGCTGAACGCGGCGGAAGACGCGCACATCGGCAAAATTTATATGATGGAAGAAGGTTTGGCGGCGGCGTTTGGCGCGGGCGTAACTCCACGCGATAAACGCGCTTCGGCGGTGAT
>JALZOE010000352.1:0-2822 GCA_030857325.1 Acidobacteriota bacterium | reverse complement strand
CCAAGGGGACGGTGGTTCATTCGCGTTCGGAACGGCTCGGAAGCGACGATATAAATCTGGCACTGGCAAATCATCTGCGGCGGCATCGCGGTTTGCAAGTCGGCGAAGAAACAACGGAAGTTATCAAAACGCGGTTTGCAACCACTTATCTGCCGGAAGAAATCGAGAAAAAGTTCATGGTGCGCGGACGCGACGTGCAGACGGGAAGTCCGTCGGCGGTCGAGGTTACGGTTGGTGAAATTTATCCGGTCGTCGAAGGCATCGTGCGCCGCGCGGCGCAAATCGTCAGCGATACACTGACTGAGCTTCGACCGGAAGTCGCCGCCGATATTTATGACCGCGGAATTGTTTTAACCGGCGGCGGCGCGCTTCTTAACGGCATTGACCAATACGTCCGCAACTTTGTAAATTTGCCGGTAACGATTTCGGATGAGCCGCGCTACGCTACCGTTCACGGACTATTGAAGATGTTTGACGAGCCGGCACTGCTCGAAAAAGTTTCGCGCAACGAGCTTCATTTTCTGCAAAACGCAGAAGTTCCGTTTGAAGCCTAAAAAAGTAAAAAGGCGAAAGGGCAAAAGTAAAAAGTAAAAGGCAAAAGTATAAAAACGATGCGCATAATATAATGGTCGAACCATTTGAATGTGTGTTCTTTTCTTTACTTTTTACTTTTGCCTTTTTACCTTTTTACTTTTTACTTATGAGCTTTGTTCAATTCTTCAAGCGGCAGCTTCTCGTCGCGCACTTCCTCGGAATTCCCGTGCGCGTGGATTATCGCTGGTTTTTTGTGCTGATATTGATGTCCTGGCTGACGGCGAGCAGCATTGATTCGTCTTTCGACAACGCTTTTACCAATTTCTTTTTCGGATTCTTAACAACCCTCGTATTTTTCGCATCGATTTTTATCCACGAAGTCGCACACGCCGTCGTTGCGCGGCGCGAAGGTGTGCAGGTTGTAGAAATTGTGCTTCATCCCTTTGGCGGCTTAACGCGCTTCCGGCGCGAACCCGACACGCCGCGTGCCGAATTCCGCATCGCTATCGCCGGACCGATTGCCAGCTTTTTGCTCGCGCTTTTATTTTTGGCTTTCGGGACAATTACCAATTCGCTCGGCATAAATATCATCTCGCCGTTGTTTTTTCTACTTTTTCTGTGGAATTTTCTGTTAGCGGTTTTCAATCTTTTCCCCGGTTATCCGCTCGACGGCGGCAGAGTTCTTCGCGCGTATCTGTGGCGGCGCGGCACGGATTTGAACGAAGCAACCATCTTGACAGGTCGCTGCGGGCAAATTATCGCCGGAGTGTTAATCCTCTTCGGAACTTTTATCGCGCTCGTGCGGTCAGATTTTTTTACCGGCTTCTGGACAATTCTCGTCGGTGTCTTTCTTTATGATGCGGCGGGCGGGATTATTCGCCAAACCAGGGAACAGGAAAAACTTATCGTCGAAGACGTGATGCAGATTCCAATTTCGGTCAGTCCCGAAGCAGACGTTCTCCATTTTGTTGACCGAATTTTACCGCTTTACCGCCAGACGGTTTTTCCCGTCGCCAAAGATAAACAGCTTTACGGCATTTTATCGCTGGAAGATTTGAAAAAGCTGCGGCGTGAAGATTGGAACAAAACGCTGATTAAGGCGGTGATGCGTCCCGTTACACCCGATTACTTTGTCGAATCGGATATGCTCTTGAGTGAAGCGCGGGAATTGATGCGCGAAAACGGCATCGGTGCGCTCGGCGTAATTGATGCGAGCGGAAATCTCGTCGGCTTTATTCAGGGAAAAAAAGTCAAATAAAGAAGTTGACCCAAATTGCGGATTATCAAATTTTGGTTAATGATTAAGACGAGTTTTGCGATTAAAAATTAAGGGAGAAAAAGTTAATGCTAGCCGTTTTGGGCGCACTAGTTGCAAATGGTCTAATCACGATTTTAAAGTTTATCGCCGCCGTCTTTACCGGCTCTTCGGGAATGATGGCGGAAACTCTACATTCTTTGGCGGATACGACTAATCAGGTTTTTCTGCTTTTAGGATTGCGTTTCTACAAACGTCCCGCCTCTGAAAAACACCCGTTCGGTTACGGCAAGGAACGCTTTTTCTGGTCGTTTATCGCCGCCATTTTTATTTTCGGAGTCGGTGCAACTTACGCCATTTACGAAGGCATCGAAAAAATCAGACATCCGCACGAAATTACCAATCTGTCTTTGGCTTATTGGATTCTGGGAATATCCTTTGTTTTGGAAGCCGGTTCGATTGCGCTTGATCTCTATCAGGAAATCAGCGAAGCGCATCACGAAGGAATGACTTTTGTAGAGTATTTGCGCGAATCGAAAGACCCGACGGCGAAAACGGTTATCTTTGAAGATTCCGCCGCGCTCATCGGAATCGCGCTGGCGGCAGCCGGACTTCTTTTAGGGCAATACAAAGTTCCGCCTTATGAAGGTGTAATGTGGGACGGCATCGCTTCGGTAACTATCGGCGTGGTTTTGGCGATTGTCGCATTCGGTCTGGCGCGTTCTTCGCGCGGACTTCTTTTGGGCGAAGCGGCGACCGAGAAAAATGTCGCGGCGATTCGCGGGGCTATCCAAGCGCATCCGAGTGTTATCAAAGTCATCGAGCTTTTAACGATGCACCATGCACCGAAGCAAATTCTGGTCAACGCGCATATCAATCTGAAAAGTGAATTGACGAGTGCGGAAATTGTTCAAACCATCGCCGAAGTCGAGGAAGCGATGAAAAAAGCCGAGCCGATGGTTGATATGATATTCTTAGAAACGGCAAGCCTCAAAGACACGAATGTTAAAGAGGTAAATCCAAAACATATCGG
>JALZOE010000044.1 GCA_030857325.1 Acidobacteriota bacterium | reverse complement strand
TGCATAATCTGCGAGTAACTTTTCGTCAGCCACTCCAAATCATTGATATACTTGATTACAAGAAAGATTCTTATTTCCTATAATGTCTAATGATTATGCGGAATGATTCCGCATAATCAACAAAATTTGTGTGTTATCAGGAACGATTCCGCATAATAACCTTATATACGGATGATTTGTAAAGCATTCCAGCTTCAAAATCAATAAAAACTCAAATATTTATTATTTCTTATCCGCGCTTTCGAGCAATTGGACGAATTTTTTCGCGGCAATCGAAAGCGTTCGGTCTGTTCTCTAAAAACCCGGACGAAAAATTACAATTCAATAATCTCTTTATCTTTTTTCAAAAGCATATTAACGATTCGGCTTGAATCGACATTTTTTTCAGCCGCCAGCTTTTGCACAAATTCGGCAATTTCAGGTTCGAGGTAAATCGGCAAATTAAATTCCGCGTCGGCATTATAAAACTTGCCTCTCACGCCTTTTGAAAAATCATACTCCTTCTTCATATTGTTTTGTTTCGGATTTTGTTGCTTTCCGCGCTGAAATCAATCTGATTTTCACGACGGACGCGCTTATATTCTTAAATGTATGAGAAATTATAAGCGGCGCGCCGTTCGCGTCCAAATCCATTGTAAACCATCTTTCTTCCGCTTCGCTATGCTCGTCGTCGCGGAAAATTGTCGTCGCTCGTTCAAAACTTATGCGATGCTTGCCGAAATTACTTTTAGCTTTTTTCGTGTCCCATTCAAAATCATAACGCATAATTTTCTATAATTTTTGCGAAGTATTTTCGAGTAATTGCACGAACTTTTTCGCGGCAATCGAAAGCGTTCGGTCTGTTCGATAAACCACGCCGACGGGTCGAATCCAATCTTTTTCGGCGAGTTCGGCGACGGCGAGTTGTCCATTTTTTTCTTCGTCGATGACCGACGGGTGCGGGACGATTGCCAGACCGAAGCCGACTTCGACCGAGCGTTTTATCGTTTCGATGTTGTCGAACTCAGCGACTTTGCGGACATCGACTCCGTAGGATTTGAGAATTTTATCGGTTGCCTTGCGCGTCGGGATGTCGCGCTCGAAGAGGACGAAATCGCGTCCTGTGAGTTCCGTAACTTTTATCTCTTCCCTTTCGGCGAATTCGTGTTCGGGCGCGCAGATTAAAACGAGGCGGTCGCTTGCCATCGGGACAATCGTCAAACCGCGGCGCGGTTCGGGAAAGGCGACGACGCCGAGTTCGACCGTGCCGCTCAAAACGTCGCGGACGACGCGCGTCGTTCTCGAATATTCCAAATCGATTTTCGCGGCGGGAAATTTCGACATAAATTCGCGCACCTTCGGCGGCAATTCGTGCAGCCCGACGCTGTAAACCGTTGCGACTTTTACAGTTCCGCTGATTTTGCCGACCAAGCCGCTCATACTTTCCCGCATCTGGTCGTAACACTGCAAAACATTTTTGCATTCGCGGTAAAAAACCTCGCCCGTCGGCGTCAGGCGAACTTCGCGCCGCCCGCGCACGCGCTCCAACAGGCGGCGTTTAAATTTTTCTTCCAATGTGCGAACCTGCTGGCTGACCGCCGATTGAGTAACGAAATTGCGCTCCGCCGCGAGCGAAAAACTCTGCATTTCAACCAAATCGCAAAAGACTTTTAATGTTTCGATGTGCATTTTTTCATTTATCATTTATCATTTATCATTCAACAAAAACGCAAAATTTTTGATAAATGATAAATGTTCAATGTAATAATAAGTTTTCCTACACAATTTGTGCAAGAGAATTCATTTTATCTTATAAAAAGAAAAAAGTATCATAAAAACTTGAGATTACCGATTGCCGATTTACGGATTTAAAATTAGAATTAACAAAATCTAAAATCCAAAATCCGAAATCTAAAATCCGTCGAGGCTCTGACTAAATGGCTATAAAAATCAGCAGGACTTTCCTTTTGAGAAAGCTGCACCAAATAACGGGAATCGTTCCGCTCGGACTATATTTTCTCGTTCATATGTATACCAATTCGACCGTGATGAGCGGCGAAAAAGTGTTTGAAGACCACGTAACGGACATTCATCATCTGCCGTTTCTGATATTTATCGAAATTTTCGGTATTTTCCTGCCGCTGGCTTTTCACTCGATTTACGGAATTTTTATCACCGCTGAAGCCAGAAACAACGGCTTAAGCTATGGTTACGCGCGCAACTGGTTTTATATTTTCCAGCGCGTTACGGGCATTTTTCTTTTTTTCTTTCTGACGTTTCATATTCTGAATCTGCGTTTCGGAATGATTCCCGGACTGAATTTAACGCCGGTTGCCGGAAACGCAACGCTCGCCTACGACATCGTGGCGCGCGAATTTCAGATTCCGTGGGTGATGGTCGTGTATATTCTGGGAATTACGGCGACGGCGTGGCATCTGGCTTACGGATTATTTTTGTTCGCCGTCGATTGGGGAATCGTCATCGGCGAAAAGGCGCAGCGATACACGCTTTACGGAAGCGTCACGCTGGCAATTTTCCTGTCGGCTGTCGGCATCAACGCAGCGGTCGCTTTCGTTCGCCCGTGTGGACTACTACCGAGCGCGTTTTGCGAATCAGTCGAGAAAAAAGGCATTGTGCAGGAACCTAGAAAGTTTTAGTTAAAGGACGGTTACAAAAGTTATGCAGTCAAAATTTGCGGATGTTTTGGAAGCGGTCGAAGAATTACTGACTGACGATAAAGAAGAACTAATCAGAATTTTGAATAATCGTTTGGTCGAAAATCGGCGAAATCAATTAAAACACGAAATCGAGAGCGCGGAGCGGGAGTTTGAACAAGGTTTGTGTAAATCTTTGACTGTAGATGAGTTCGTTCAAGAGGTTTCATCGTGAAATTGATGTTTTCCCCGACTTTTATTCGCGCGTCTAGGCGATTGCTTAAAAAAGACGTGAAACTTAGCGAGAGCGTTCGGGAAACATTGAAACTTTTAGAAACGGATATTTTTCACCCTGTTCTAAAAACGCATAAATTGAAAGGAAAATTAGAAGGACGTTGGGCTTGCAGCGTCGCTTAGGATTTGCGAATCGTTTTCAAAATCATTCAGTTTGAAAACGCCGAATCGATTCTTTTGTTAACGATTGGAACGCACGACGAGGTTTACTAAATTATGGCAGCGAAGATAAAAATTGCGGTAATCGGCGGCGGACTTGCCGGTTTAGCGGCGGCGATGAAGATTGCCGAAGCCGGACACGATGTCGATTTGTTGTCGGTCGTTCCGGTCAAGCGCTCGCATTCGGTTTGCGCGCAGGGCGGAATAAACGGCGCGGTCAATACCAAAGGCGAAGGTGATTCGCCGTTTAAGCATTTTGACGACACGGTTTACGGCGGCGACTTTTTGGCGAATCAACCGCCCGTCCAAAAGATGTGCGAAATGGCGCCGAGCATTATTTATTTGTTCGACCGAATGGGCGTTCCGTTTTCGCGCACCAAAGAAGGCTTATTGGATTTTCGCAGATTCGGCGGCACGCTTCATCATCGAACGGCGTTTGCGGGCGCTTCGACCGGACAGCAATTGCTTTACGCGCTTGACGAACAGGTTCGTCGCTTTGAAGTCGGCGGACAGGTTGCGAAATACGAAGGATGGGAAATGATGTCGTTGGTTTTAGACGACCATCAGGTTTGCCGCGGATTGATTGCGATGAATTTGCAGACGCTCGAACTCAAAGAATTTGCCGCCGACGCCGTGATTATGGCGACGGGCGGTCCCGGACTTATTTTCGGAAAATCGACAAATTCGATGGTTTGCACCGGAAGCGCGACTTCGATTTGTTACCAGCAGGGCGCGAAATACGCGAACGGCGAATTTATACAGGTTCATCCGACTTCGATTCCCGGCGAGGACAAACTGCGTTTAATGTCCGAATCGGCGCGCGGCGAAGGCGGGCGCGTTTGGGTTCCGCGCAATCCCGCAGACAAACGCGCTCCACGAGACGTTCCCGAAGCCGAACGCCGTTACTTTCTCGAAGAAAAATATCCGGCTTACGGCAATCTCGTTCCGCGAGATATTGCGACGCGCGAGATTTTTCAGGTTTGCATCGAAGGTGGCGGCGTCGGCGGCGAAAATCAGGTTTATCTCGATTTAACGCATATTCCGGCGGAAACTTTAACCAGAAAGCTCGGTGCGATTTTAGAAATTTACGAAATGTTTGTCGGCGACGACCCGCGCCACGTTCCGATGCGGATTTTTCCCGGCGTTCATTATTCGATGGGCGGACTTTGGGTCGATTACGAGCAAAAAACGAATATTCCCGGACTTTTCGCGGCGGGCGAATGCGATTACTCGATTCACGGCGCGAACCGCTTGGGCGCAAACTCGCTTGTTTCGTGCGTTTACGGCGGATTTGTCGCCGCGCCGTCGGCAATCGACTACGCCAAAAACGTCGAGCGCAAAAATACCGAAACAAACGGCGTTTACGCGGCTGAATTAAAGAAACAACAGGAAATAAATTTGCAGATTATCAAAAACGAAGGCGGCGAAAATCAATATAAACTGCACGAAGAAATGGGCAAATGGATGACCGACAACGTAACGGTCGTTCGCTACAATGACAAATTAAAAGCGACCGACGAAAAATTACAGGAATTGCAGGAACGCTTTAAACGGATTTCGATAAACGATTCAAATCTTTGGGCAACGCAAGCCGTTCCGCACGCTCGCCAATTGAAAAATATGCTCGAATTGGCGCGTGTCATAACTTTAGGCGCGCTCAACCGCGACGAATCGCGCGGCGCGCATTATAAACCGGATTTTCCAGACCGCAACGACGAGAAATTTTTGAAAACGACGATTGCCGAATATTCTGGCGAAGGTCCGGTTTTGAGTTACGAAGCCGTCGAAGTCGATTTAATCGAACCCAGAAAGCGCGATTATTCGAGCGGCAAGAAAGAGGAAAAAGGCAAGCAGGAACAGGAAACCGTAAAACTAGCCGAAGAAGCCGCCGCGTCCGGTTTGCCGGTCAAAGACGGCGCGGCGCAAATTACCGAAGGCGGCTACGACCAGAAACCGGCGAATTTAACCGCCGAAAAAATCTGGAGTCAGGAAAAAGGCGAACTTATTGACCCGGAAGACGCTAAAACGCGCGTCGAGCAGGGCAAAGACATCGGCGCGGCGGGCGGCAAACAAACGGACGAGCGGTAAAAATGCAGACGAATTTAAAGACGAAAAAATATACGCCTGAAGAATATTTGGCGTTGGAGGATGAAGCCGAGTTTCGGAGCGAGTATGAAAACGGCGAAATCGTCCAAATGGCTGGCGGCTCGCTCAACCACACGCAGATAGGTTTCAATACTGCCAAAGCGATTGACCGCAAAATCGACGGTAATTGTCGGACTTTGACAAGCGAAGTAAAAGTTTGGGTTGAATCGATTAAAAAGTTTTATTACCCGGACGTTCTCGTGCTTTGCGGCGAGCCGAGTTTTCATCGAAAAAGAACCGATACGATTATCAATCCGATTTTGATTGTCGAAGTTTTATCCGACAGCACCGAAGCCAAAGACAGAGGCGAGAAATTTTTTGCTTACCAAACTCTGGAATCGCTTCGGGAATACGTTTTGGTTTCTCAAAACAGAGCGGTCGTCGAACAATTTATTAGACAATCGGACGGAAGCTGGAAATATCTGGCGACGATTGGCTTGGAGAGTTCGGTAAAACTCGAATCAATCGGCGTCGAACTCGGTTTGCAGGAAATTTATCAGAAAATAACATTCAGACAGGAAAGTTTATGAGCGAAACAGCAAACGGACACGAAGAAAAGAAACGGTTGACAAATCCGCCGCAGACGGTCAATTTTCGCGTCTCGCGGCGCGAAAAACCGGGCGCGAATCAATATACGGAAACTTTTGAGATTCCCTACCGGCGCAATCTGAACGTGATTTCCGCGCTGATGGAAATTCGTAAAAATCCGGTTACGAAAGAAGGAAAACAGACGACGCCGCCGGTTTGGGATATGAACTGTCTGGAGCAGGTTTGCGGCATCTGCACGATGGTTATTAACGGGCGCGTTCGGCAATCGTGTTCGGCATTAGTCGATGATTTGCTGCTCTCGAACGGCGGCGGAAACACGATTACGTTAGAGCCGATGTCGAAATTTCCGAACGTGCGCGATTTAACCGTTGACCGAACCAGAATGTTCGACCATTTGAAAAAAGTCGAAGCGTGGATTGAACTCGACGGCACGCACGATTTGGGTCCGGGACCGAAAATGTCGCCCGACGACGCCAACGAGCGTTACGCCTATTCGCGCTGTATGACGTGCGGCTGCTGTCTCGAAGCCTGCCCGCAGTATGACGGCGACAATTACATCGGACCGCAGGCAATCGCTCAGGTGCGTTATCAAAATATGCATCCGAGCGGAAAAATCACGCGCGACGAGCGGCTTTCGGCGTTGATGGACGACGACGGCATCGCCAACTGCGGCAACGCGCAAAACTGCGTTCAGGTTTGCCCGATGTCGATTCCGCTCACCCGCGCCATTTATGAGACGAACCGCGAAGTTTTATTTCACGGTCTGTTCAGCTGGCTGAGAAAATAACTTTTTGTTAAAAGGTGAAAAGCGCGTTGACTGAAACCAATGTCAACGCGCTTTTTCTTTTGAATCTAAAATATTTACTAAGTTTTACAGGGGTTTTATGAAAGATTGTTTTTCGACTACTGCACCGTCGGCAATAAACTTAAGCCGTTAAATGACTGCGCTTCGGTAATTTTTACGGAGTCGAATTTGCCGCTTAAAAAATTTACGGCTTCCCCGAAGTTCATCGGTCTGGCAAAATAATAGCCCTGCGCGGCTTCGCAGTTGAGCTTTTTCAGCAGCGCGAGCTGGATTTCGTTTTCGACGCCTTCGGCAATCACGCGCATTTTTAAGTTGCGGGCGAGCATTACAATCGTTCGCACGATTTCCGCGTTTTCGCCGTTCGATTGAATCGGCGCGATAAACGAGCGGTCGATTTTAAGAGTCGAAGCGGGCAGGCGCGTCAGGTAATTCAAATTTGAATAGCCGGTTCCGAAATCGTCTATATTTATTTCTATGCCGAGAGAGCGCAGCTCCAGCAGCATCTCTATCGATTTTTCCCGGTGTTCGAGAAAAACGGTTTCGGTTATTTCCAATCTTAAATGGTTCGGACTAAACGCGGTTTCGTTTAATATTTGTTCGATATTTTTAACCAGATTGTGATTGGCGAATTGTTTGGCAGACAGATTGACGCTGAGACTGAACGGCGCGCCGTCCGGCAGATTTTTTTGAAGAAGTCGTCCCTGCTGGCAGGCGCGGCGCAGAATTTGTTCGCCGAGCTGGTTTATCAAACCGATTTCTTCGGCAATCGGGATAAATTTAGCGGGCGAGACGACGCCTAAAGTTTCGTGTTCCCAACGCGCGAGAGCTTCAAAACCTTCGAGTTTTCCGTCAGCGAGCGTGTAAATCGGTTGATAGAAAACATCAAAAACTTGTTTTTCGACCGCGTGGCGCAAATCAGTTTCGAGCTGTAAAGTTTCCCGGACGGTCGACGTGCATATCGCGGTCGAAAACTTCGTGGCGCGCCTTGCCCGCGCGTTTCGCCTGATACATTGCCGTGTCCGCGTCGCGCATCATATCGGCGGGTGTCAAGTGATTTTCCGCCGCGTGCAGAATTCCGATGCTGGCGGACGAGAAAACTTCGTGTCCGCTTAAATCGAAGGCTTGCGCGAATTTTTCGTTAATGCGCTCGGCGATGTGAACGACTTCGCCCGGTTGGTAGCGTCCTTCGACGAGAATCGTAAATTCGTCGCCGCCGAGACGCGCCACCAAATCCGACGGACGCAGACAATGGTGCAGGAGCGCGGCGATTCCGATTAAAAGCTCGTCCCCGATTTGATGACCCAAAGAGTCGTTGACGATTTTAAAGCGGTCGAGGTCGATAAAAAGCACGCTGACTTTATAATCCGGGTTTTCTTTCGCTTTTGCCAGAGCCGATTCGAGCCGCGTCATAAACAGCGCGCGGTTCGGCAAGCCGGTCAGCCCATCGTGCGAGGCTTTATATTCGAGTTGTTCTTCGGCGAGTTTTTTGTGCGTGATGTCCTGAATCTGAAAAATCAGATTCGGGCGTTCCGATTCAGCGTCGAGCGCGGTCGAAACGCTCCACGAAACCCAGACGATTTTTCCCGTTTTGTGAACATAACGCTGTTCCGCCTGGCAAGTGGGAATTTTTCCCGAAATCAGCTCGTGAAGTTTTATCAGCGCCGCGCCCAAATCCTCTTTGTGCAGCATCGATTGAAAATCGCGCGCGAGAAATTCATCTTCCCGGTAGCCGAAAATTTCCGAAAGCGCGTTGTTCGTCTTCAGCCAGTTGCCGTCGGACGAGACGAGCGCGATGCCGATTGGCGCGTAATTAAACGCGCTGCGAAATCGTTCTTCGGATTCGGCGAGCGCGCGCGGTTGTTCCTCCAAGACCAGAGCGTAGCTTTCGGCTTGTTCGGCTTGCGAGAGCGAGATTTCGACGTTTTTCATATACATCCGGTAAGTAAGATAGACGAAATAAATAACCGGAAACGTCGCCGCGACGACGCCGAAACCGAGACGCTCGTTAAGCTGCAGCAAAATCCCCGCGCTCAGCGCGCCGACGATGTATGTGATATACGTCCAGAGATATTTGGTTTTCCAGGTTTCCCAAAACGGTTCGTCGCTCTTGAACGCTCCGTAAACCGAGCAAAACGCGGTATTTGAAACAAACTGCGTCAGCGCCATCAAGGACAACGCAATCGCGAAATCGCTTAGATTTCCGCCGTGTCCGCGCAGTTGGCTTTCGGTGTAAAAGCCGAATAATTTAAGCGTCGAGACGACAATCGTCGTCGATAAAGCCATTACCGCCGAATTAAAAAATACGGTTATCTTTTTATTGCAGAATCGCCACGACGAAAAAAAGGCTTCGACAGCCGCCAGAACGACGGCGACTTCGCCGCCATACATCAGCAGAGCGAGAAAAATAAACGTGTCGGAGACGGAAATATAAGATTTAAAGCGCGTTTGAGAAAACCGTCTCGGTCTTTGAGCATCGGGTCGATGCCGCTTTCGGCAAACGCGACTTCGGCGTGAGCTTCGGCGACGAAAGCGAGTTCCTCACGTTCGGCAAGCCGCACGTTCCAATCGCATCCGAGTTCAAAATACGGAAAACTCAATTCAAACAGCAGTTCGCTGCAAATCAAACGCGGCGAACGGTTATCGCCGGCATAAGTTTTCCAGAATTTTTCGGCGGTTTTTCCGTCCGACATTATAATGTGAATCGGCGCGTCCGATTGACGGGCGATTAGGGCAAAAGCGGCAAGCGAATCGGCGGAACGCGCTTCAATCAGCGTCGTGTGTCCGACGAGCGCGACGCCTTCGAGCGTTTTGTTCGTGTTGCGATAGCCGTAAAACCTGCCGCGATTCGCCGCCCCTTCCAGTCCGTTGTCCTGGATAAAGCTCGTCATCACGACCGTATGCACGGGACGCGCGGCGAGAAAACCTAAGACTTCCACTCTTTCCTTTTCGGTCAGCGGCTGTAAGCCTTTCAGGTTTGCACCTGTCGGCGCAAACATTTGCGCGGCGCGATCTTCGGTTTTTTTGCGAGTCATATTCGTATTGGTTCGGATATTCATGATATTATCCTTTAATTTTTCCTGCTAAATACTACTCGTCACCGTAAATAGCAGACGCGTGTTAGCCGTTATGCTGTCGCTGATTAAAACGCCGTCGCTCACCAGAACGCCGTCGCCAACCAAACTGCCGTCGCTGACTAAAACTCCGTCGCTCACCAGAACACCCGACGCGCAAAAGACACTGCCGCCGCCCATCTGCGCGCCGTCGCTCGTCAAAATATTCTGATAAAGCGTCGCTCCGGCGTATTTGGCATTGAGGTTTTGAGTGCTGAGAACGTATAAAATGCCGTCTTCAAATGTCGAACCCGCCGAATAAACCGATTGATATTTAGAAATCAAGCTCGTGCCTTTAACATATGCGTGATTCGTCAAAATGCCTTGCGACCAGGCGAACGTCGAAATTTGTTGAGGGTCGTAAGTTTTACCGAAGACGTTATTTTCGTTTCGGCAAAAACCCGGTAAACAAACACGTTTGTAAAAACAAGTGAAAAAAGCAATACAAAGGAAGTTATTTTTACCAGCCGATTAAATTTTTTATTGAAATCCATTCTGCTCTCCAAAAGAGAAATTGTTTTATAAGATTGGCAATTTTGTTTGCACTGTCTGCCGCAAACATATTGGCACTTGTTATGCCAAACAACTAAACTATGAAACAATTAAACTTAAGCGGATTTTGAAGGATAGAAAAGGAATGGAGTTTGTCAAATTGAATGAATCAATCGGTCAAATTGAAAGACAGGTGATAGGTGTAAAGTAATAAGTGATAGGTGATAAGTAAAAGCAGATGTCTTTACTTATCACCTATCACTTATTACTTTTGAGTTTGACTTCGATTCTTCCGAGGTCAGTGTTAATCTGCGCGCGGACGGGCAGGCGGCGGGCGTCGTCGGTTATCCAGATAATCATCGCGCCGTCTTTTTCAATCAGACGATTTTTCCCGAAAACTTCCGGCTCGACGCGAAAACACCAGGTTTTTCCCACAGCGCTCTTTTGCATTTCGCGCTCTGTTACGCGCACGGGAATCGTATAGACCAAACCCGAATCGCTGATTTTCAGATCGAAACTTCTTCCGACGGCGAGCGGCAGACGGCGAAGCGCGTAAATCGAGCTAACTAAATCCTGCGTGCCGTTTTCAATTGCGGAGGCGACGAGGAGCGGCGGACGAGCCGCTTCGT
>JALZOE010000351.1 GCA_030857325.1 Acidobacteriota bacterium | reverse complement strand
CGATTTGACCGAAGAGCGACACAAAAAACGCGCGGCGAAAATTGAAGCCGTCGAGAAGCAATATCGACATTGAGAGTTTTGTCGAAGAAGAAAAACAATCGTAAAATAACGGCAGTAAATCGGAGGTAAAAGATTATGGCACAGACGAATACCGACGTTTCGGCTCAAACAAATTCAACATTCGTTCCGCGAAAGCTGTCTTACGAAGAATTTTTGCGCGAGTATGACGGGCAATATGCCGAATATGTCGATTCCGAGGTAATCAAACCAATATCCGTAACACAGAAACACGATGATTTAACAGGTTTTTTTAGGGCTGCTTTAAGATTTTATGTCGAAACCAAAAATCTGGGACGAATCTGCGGCGAACCTTACCAGATGAAAATGCTTATCGACGGCGAAATAAAGGGACGTGAGCCGGACGTTTTCTTTGTCAAAACGGAAAACTTCGAGCGCGTCGGCGAGCAGTTTTTCGACGGCGCGGCGGATTTGGTCATCGAAATCGTTTCGCCCGAAAGCGTTATCCGCGACACGCAGGACAAATTCGAGGAATACGAAGCGGCGGGCGTCAAAGAATGTTAGATAATCGATTACAACCGGCAGACGGCGAATTTTTACGGAAATGACGAGAAAAGCAAATACCAGCTTTTGCCGCTGCTTGCCGACAGACGATTTGAAAGCCGCGTCATCGAAGGACTCTGGATTAAAACCGAGTGGCTCTGGCAGGAAAATCTGCCCGGTTTGATGGAAGTTTTGAAAGATTGGAAATTGATGTAGTTATTAAGTTTCCGGTTTTTGGTTTCTGGTTTCTGGTTAAGACGTTGAAACTTGAAACTTGATAATCTGCGACTTAAAACCTGAAACCTGCTGAAACCTATGGTTAACGGAAATTATCAACAGCTTGTCGAACAAATCACGGATTTGGTTTTATCGCAAATCGACGGCGACGGCGGCGCGTGTCCGAGCTTCTGCGATATGGACGTGCAGCGAATCGTTGACGCGGGCGCGTCTCGTATCAATGTCGTCTTGGGCGAAACGGCGACGGCGGGCGATTGGGCGAGCCTTATCGACCACACGCTTTTGAAACCGGAAGCCGCCGAAAATGATATTAAAAAATTGTGCGGCGAAGCGGCGCAATACGGTTTCGCGTCGGTCTGCGTCAATCCGACTTGGGTGAAAAAGGCGAGCGAATTTCTGCGCGGCACGAATGTTCCGGTCTGCACGGTTATCGGTTTTCCTTTGGGCGCGACGATTTCCGACGTAAAGGCTTACGAAACCAGACGCGCGATTTTTAACGGCGCGCGCGAAGTCGATATGGTTATCAACGTCGGCGCGCTCAAATCCGGCGATGACTGCGCGGTCGAAGCCGACATTCGCGCCGTTGTCGAAGCGGCGCACGAAAACGGAATTTTGTGCAAAGTGATTATCGAAACCGCGCTTTTAACCGACGAAGAAAAAGTCCGTGCCTGTCTCGCATCGAAAAATGCGGGCGCGGATTTCGTCAAAACCTCGACCGGATTCGCCAAAGGCGGCGCAACCGTTGCCGACATTGCGCTTATGCGGCGCGTCGTAGGCTTTGATTTAGGCGTCAAAGCGTCGGGCGGCGTCAAAGGAATTGAAGACGCCAAAGCAATGGTCGAAGCGGGCGCGACCAGAATCGGCGCGTCGATCGGCGTCAAAATCGCTCAGGAAGCGAGCGGCGTAAAATCGAACGTCGTCGCGGGCGGTTATTAAATATCTGAGAGGTCGCGGAGTTTTAAGTCCTGTTATAGAACAATTTAACGAATGTCGAAAAGTTAAGTTTCGAGATGTCTTAAAACTGCTGATGCACAAGTCCAACAGTTGCCGTGTGGCTACTATAGTTTAGCGATAAAAGTTCTAAAAAACTCCGCGACCCCTCAATTATCTAATTAGACTTCTTTCATAAGTTATCTAAGCGAGAACTAAAACCAGCAAAAAAATTGACGATTAAAAATCTAAAAACAGACTTATGAAAGAGGTCTGTTATTCTGGAGAGTAACTCTTTTGTTCGCTAATATTCATTGGCAAACTTTCGTATCCACGCGCTTTAATTGTTGATGATTATACCGCCGCTATCCGAACCGAATCCGACGAAACCGCCACTGCCTTCAAAGCCGATTTTATCGCTCAGGATACTTTGCGCCAGCAGCATTTTTAATAAAACGCGCACGTCGTCGCGGCGAAACTGGTCGATTAAGCCTCTTGTTTTTCCGTAATCGATTTGCGCCAGCATTTTTAATTCCCTGCCGTAGCGGGCGAACGAGCCGCCGCCGAATGTTTGCGGCAGAAGCATTTCGCCCTGTTTGAACATTTGCTCGCGCTTGTTGTATTTCGCCAGCAGCGCCGTCGCGCTTATCACGTCGTTCGCCTGCTCGATAAGCGGGTTGAGCAGCGGAAAGGCGCGGTCGGGTTCGATAACGGCAAAACCGGCGGCGAGTTTGAGAACGCCCGCCACTTCGTCTTTGTTTTCGGCGAATTCGTTGACCAGACGGCGCGCTTCTTCCATAATTTTCAGCGCGGCTTCGTGGCTTTCTTTGGTGTTTTTCTGATGAAACTTAACGGCTAAATTGACGAGCTGTTCGACTTTCTCCTTATCCGAGCCGATTTGACCGACGATTTTCTGCGCTTCTTCGAGATTTCCCTTTTCGATTGCGCCAGCCGCCAGCCGCGAGTCGAGATACGACAGCGCGTCGTCGCGTTCCTTGCCTTCGGGCGCGTTTTGCAAAAGAGCGCGCGCTTTGTCAGCCGTTCCCGCCGCGACCATTTTATCGACCGCCTGATTATATGTCCGCGCTCTCGCAAATGTTGGAAGTTTCGCCGCGTCTGCAATCAATTTTTCCGGCGCGGTATCTTTGTTGTTGCCCATCGTCGAGCCGAAGCTTTCCTCCATCGCCTGAAATTCCAGCGGCATCGCTTTTCTGTTCGCCGCCTGTTTCTGCTTGAGCTGCAGAACTTTTTCCGGCGCGAATTTTTCTATCGTCGGCATTACCGCGTTGAAAAAAATGAACGCTTCAAAACCGTTTGCCTGCATAAGATAATCGGCAAATTTCGCCGCCGTATCTTTCAAAAGTTTTTCGTCCACTTTAAATTCGGGCGTTTTATCGTCGGTTTTCGGAGTTAAGGAATCGGTTTTTGCCGCCGTCGAATCGGACTTTGCCGCCGTCGGCTGACTTTTCGGCAAACCGTATTGGGTCAGAAAACGAAGCGCGACGCCGCGCGTCGATTCGTCTTTGACAAAATCGATTTCGAGCAGTTTGGCGACGACTTCGCCGGTTAATTGTTTGGCAAGTTCGTGGTCTTTTTTATGAATTTTTTCGAGCAGATTGAAAACTTCCTGCGTAACGCCTTTTGAAAGACTGTCGCGGAGAAGCTGCGCGGCTTTTTTCGGGTTTTGTTCCGCCGCACGGGACGCGAAACTTTGTTCGAGCGAGATTTCCTGCTGAACCTGAAACTGCTGCGACCGACCGGAAAATAAATCGTCGGCGGTTTTCGGTTTCGCGGGCTGATTTTTCAATTGATTCTGCGCGGTTATCGCTTCCTGAAGTTTCGCCGGGCGCGTCTCCAACAGAAATTGCAGAGCTAAATCCGCGTCGCGTCCGGCAATCGTCTGCAAAATCGTCCGGCGCGGCGACGTGTTGTTAAAAGCGCCGAAAAACATTTGCTCGTCCGGTTTCGATTTATCGGCGGGCAGATTGTTCGCCTGCGTCATCTCGTTTGCCGAATTGCGGAACAATTCGCGGGCGCGCTTTTTGTCTTTTTCCCAGAGCAAATCTCCGGCGAGCGCCGCCAGCAGAGCGCGATTTTCCCAATTTTTAAGCGCACCGGCGTCGCCCGCCACCTGATCGAGTAAATCGAAACCGTTTTTC
>JALZOE010000350.1 GCA_030857325.1 Acidobacteriota bacterium | reverse complement strand
AGCAAAAGTTATCCGGTATTTTGAGCCGATTTGCGAGAGAACTTTATCGAGTTCTTCGCACAAGTTTTTGTAGGAACTATAGGCTTCCCACGACAGCCAATCATATTTTATCTTTTCCCATAACATCTCTATTTTATTCAAACTTGGGCAATAGGTCGGCAGAAAATATACTTTCAATCCGAGTTTTTTCCACTCCTGAATCTTCTCTTCAAACTCTTGGCTGCGATGAATCGGGGCATTATCAATGACGACAACTGTTTGGCGTCCGATATTTTGGGCAATCAAGTCAAAACAATTAATGACAATATTTGAATCTATCGCTCCTTCACGCGACAAAAGAAGCAAACTTTTGACACCGATGCCACATAAATCCGAGAACGGTTTGCGACTTGCCTTTTGAGACGGGAATCACGATTGGCTCACCGCGTTTTTGCCAACGATGGCACCATCTTTTGCCCATAAATTAAATCCTGAACAGTCAAAATACGCTAAATCTATCAACCCTTTGTCAGCTTTTTTTGTCAGTTCCGCCAAGTCCTGCCGAGCCAACTCTTTCTCATCTTCATCCGTTTTCTTCCACAACCCCAACTTGATTCTCTTCCAAATGAAGTCTTTTTTTTAGCAAGTCTTTGAGCGTCAACCGGCTGATTTCTTTGCCCATCTCTTGGCTTATTTCGCTCAATTGGCGGTGCGGAAACTTCGGATTCCTGAGAGCTATTTCAATCGCTTTGGCTTGCTCTTCAACAGTTAAAATCGGCGGACGACCCGACCGCTTATTATCTTCTAAACCTTTGCAACCACACTCCTGCCAGGCATTAATCCAAAGACTGACCGTATCACGCTGAACGCGACAAATCCGGGCGATTTCTTCTCTGGTTGAGCCTTGATGCGAGAGCAGAATGGCGTGTGAACGATGGCGAACACGAAAATTTGGATGGTTCTGATGATTCTCAATAAGTTTCTTTCGCTCTTCATCAGACACGCGTTTTGACAAATTTATTCGGAACATTCATTATCCCATTATACAGTAAAACTTTCTCTTACCTGCTTATTTTTGCCGGTTTCAGGAAACGTCGGCGGCGGTTAATTTGGTGGGCGATGAAACTTTGACCATCGACGCTCTGATAACTTTGTCGTCAATGCGATAGCCGCGAAGAAGCTCTTCGGTAATTGTATATGGCGGAACGTCGGCGGTCGTTTCGGTGGCGACCGCTTCGTGAAAATGCGGGTCGAACGACTGCCCGACGGCGGCAATCGGCTGAACGCCCATTTCTTCCAAAACTTCGTTCAACTGCTGCCCGACGAGCATAATTCCTTCAAAAAACTGTTGAAAATCCTGTAATTTTTCGTCGGAAAAATTTGAAGCCGAATCGAGCGCCCGATTTAAGTTGTCGAGAACGGGCAGCATCTGCGTCGCCAGATTGCTCAATTGATTGCGAAAAGTTTCGCCTCTCTCGCGTTCGGTGCGTTTTTTATAGCCGTCGAAATCAATTTGCCGCCGCCGCATCAGCTCGTGTATTTCAACCCGCTCGCCTTCGAGCCTCGAGATTTGGCTTTGAAGATTCAAGATTTTATTTTCGAGACCGAAAGATTCCGGCGAGTTCGACGTAAAATCGTTTGGCGGGATTGATTGATGAATGTCGCGTTTGGGTGAAAAAATTTCTTCCTTTAAAAATTCTGGAACGCCGTCTTCGTCAACGTCTGCTTCGTCAATTTCGATAACCAATTCGGAGGAAATATCCAAATCCTTTTCCTTGGCTTCGAGCTGACGGAAAAATTCGTCAATCGAGAGCGTCTTTTTGTTTTCGGCTTCTTCGGAAGAAAATTCTCTGTTGTTTTGTAAATCTTTATTGGACTTCATTTTGCGAATTTATTTTTCGGGCTTTGGCTTTTTGCGGTCAAATCTTCGGATAATCTTTGGACATCGTTTTTTCGAGCGAGCGGGCAACGTAAGAAACAATCGAAATCATTCGGGCGTATTCGATGCGAGTCGGACCTAAAACGCTTAAAGTTCCGACCGCTTCGCCGCCGCCGATGCGGTAAGGCGCGGTAATCAGCGTGCAGTTCTGCAAAGACGAAGCCGAGTTTTCGCTCCCGATTAACACCTGCACGCCGCCTTCTTGGGATGTGTCCTGCACGATGCATTCGGTTAAAATCTGGACGAGCCGCGATTTTTCTTCAATCGTGCGAAGCAATTGACGAAGGCGTTCGAGGTCGGCAAAATCTCTTTTCGTCAAAATATTCGACGCGCCGCCGACATAAACTTCGCCGCGCGAATCGTCTTCATCTTCGATACTCTGCGAGCAGAGTATCATCGCCGTTTGCAGCAGTTTGTCGAACAGCGAGGTTTCTTCGTGCATCAATCCTAAGATTTTTACGCGAATCTCCGCCAAACTTTTCCCTGCAAATTCGACGTTCAAATAACGAGCGGTGCGTTCGAGTTCTTCGTTTGAAAAAGTTTCCTTGAGACGAATAATCTTGTTATGAACGATATTCGGCGCGGAAACTAAAACCACTAAAACGCGCTTTTCGGAGAGATTAACAAACTCGATGTGCTGCAAGCGGTCTCTCGATAGTGAAGGCGAAACGACGATGCCGACGTTATCCGAAAGAGCCGAAAGAAGCTGCGAGGTTCGCTCCATCAGCCTGTCCGTTTTTTCTAAATTTTCAATTTCGCCGAAGCCGAATTCTTCGTTTATCAGCCGTAAATCGTCGTTCGACAAACTCAAAACTCCGAGCAGATTGTTGACGTAATAACGATAGCCTTTATCGGTCGGAACGCGCCCGGCGGAAGTGTGCGGCTGCTCTAAAAAACCGTAGTCTTCCAATTCGCCCATCACAGAGCGAATCGTCGCCGAGCTTAACCCGGAAGCGTTGGCGAATTTTTCCGCAATCGATTTAGAGCCGACCGGTTCGCCCGTTACGAGATGTTCGTTGATGACGGCGGACAAAATTATTTGCCCGCGCGCGTCGGGAAAGTTTGAACTTTTCTCGTTTGTAGAGTTTGAAATCACGGGCGGACATTTTTTAACTTGTGGGTTTGAATCGAGCCGTTTGAAAGCGATATGCTTTCACTATAAATTTGATAGCATTTTCGCGTGTCGAATGTCAAGAAATATAGGTTAAACTTTGATAAACATTTTTAACCTTTTGAAAGTAAAAATTTTCCCGCGAAAACGCAAAGTTCGCAAAAAAACAAGGCTGATAAAAAAGTCGTCCAAACTTTTGTTTTCACTTTTGAATATTTCCTTTGCCGTTTTTCTCTTTTGCGGGAAATAATCTTTTTTATGCCCGAACAACCGGAACAAATCAAAAAATTTTACATAGAAGCGTTTCAAAACTTAAACAATAAATCTCAAACGCCGGAAATCGATGTCAGATTTTACCCGTATATCGGCATCAATCACACAATCCGCGTCCGCGACGGAAAGGTTTTCGTTCGCATCGCCGAAATTTGCCGAAATTTGCCGGCGGACGCGCAAAAGGCTCTGGCATTTATTTTAGTCGCAAAACTACATCGCAAAAAAGTTCCCGCGCGCGCTTTGGAAACTTACCGCAGTTCGATTAAAAATCAGGAAATGAGCCAAATCGTTACGGAAAACAAACGCGCGCGCGGACGCAAAATAATCACCGCTTCCAAAGGCGATTTCTACGATTTGGAAGAAATATTCGCGCATTTGAACCAGATTTATTTCGACGGAAAAATTCCCGCGCCCGTTTTAACCTGGTCGGCGCGCAAAACCTTCCGCATTCTCGGACACCACGACGCGGCGCACGAAACAATCGTCGTCAGCCGTTCGCTGGACGGCGGAAAAGTGCCGAAATACGTTGTCGAATTCGTCGTCTATCACGAAATGCTGCACATTTTTCACCCGACCGTTCATCGA
>JALZOE010000349.1 GCA_030857325.1 Acidobacteriota bacterium | reverse complement strand
TCGGAGCGATTTTAATCGCTTTTATCAGCTGGCTCGACGATTTGTATTCGGTTTCAATCGTCTGGCGGTTGTCGGTGCAGTCTCTGGCGGCGCTTTTGATTGTTTTCGCGCTCGTCTCGGACGTTAGTTTTTCCGCAGACAGCCCCGGAATTATAAAAATTCTAAAATCAATTCTAATTTTTTTCTGGATTGTCTGGCTGACGAACGCTTACAATTTTATGGACGGCATCGACGGTTTAGCCGGACTCCAGGCGTTTACGGGCGGAATCGGCTGGTTTCTAGCCGGAATGATTTCGCAGAATCCGGCAATCGAGTTTTACGGCGGCGTCATCGCCTTTTCGAGTCTCGGATTTTTGATTCAAAACTGGCAGCCGGCAAAAGTGTTTATGGGCGATGTCGGCAGCGCCTTTCTCGGTTACAGCTTTGCCGTTATACCGATTTTAGCGGCGCGCACCGCTAACGAAGGTTATGTTAAATGGATTTCGGTCGGCGCGGCTCTTTTGTGGCTGTTTATTTTCGACACGATTTTTACGCTCTGCTGGCGGGTTGTCAGGCGAGAGAAAATATGGCTGCCGCACCGCGCGCATATTTATCAGCAATTGGTTATTCGCGGATTTTCCCACCGGACGGTAACGATTCTTTACGGAAGTCTGTCGGCGATAATCGGATTTTTCGTCGTTCTCGCTCTTTTGAACGACGCTTATAAACCGGCTCTTTTAACCGTCGCCGTTCTGGTGTCGATACTTTTGATACTACTGCCGATTTGGTTTAGGAAAAATACGAACGAGCCGAATTGAGTCGCCGACATCTCGCCCCTGCTGACTGAGACGGAGCGGCGGTCAGGTTCAGGAAGATTTAATCCGGCTGGCATATCGACTAATTGAATAAAAGTAATCTGCTTGAAAATATAAATCAGTGAATAACAATTCAAACAATTCAAACAATTCAAACAATTTAAAGAACTCCGAAAATTCAGATGATGCCTTGGCGGAAAATCCGCCTTTTAAGGAAATTATTCTGGCACTTGAAACCGGTGTCGAAGGCGGCAGTATTTCGCTTTTCAGACAGGGCGAGGAAATCGATTTCTGGGTCGGAAGCGGCACGGTGTCGCGCTCCGAAGATATTCTGGAGGAGATGAATGAGATTCTGTTAAGAAACGACACGGAAAAAAAAAATATCGGGCGCGTTGTTTTTTCCCGCGGACCGGGCAGTTATACCGGTCTGAGAATCGGCGCGTCGATTGCGAAGGGTTTGAGCAAATCTCTGAACTGCGAATTATCAGCCTGCGCCGTTTTGCGGGCGCTGGCAATTAACGAAACCGAAAATGTCGTCGCCGCCGTGCCGTTCGGCGGCAGACAGGTGTGCTGGCGGTTTTTTCAAGGCGTCTCCGGGGACGATTCGACAGGCGAAACGGAAACGTTTGTTTCCGAGCTGCGGTTATTCGCCGGATATTTAAACCGATTGGTTTTCAAGCCGAATCACAAATCGAAGCGCAAAAAACTTATTCTCCACGACTGTCTGTATAAAAAATTTGCCGAAAACGATTTGCTCGAATCCACGGAGGGCGGAGACGAAAATATTTCGGTAATAAACGTCGGCAATAATTTAGCTCGCTTTATCGCTGAGCAGTCTTTTAGAGACGGGCGGTCGGAGACCGTAAACGACAGTCGTCTGATTTACCCGACAACGTTTGAAAATCGAGATTTGTAATCAAAGCCGGACGATTCGTAACCGAAGACACTAATTAACGATACATAAATAATATTAACGGTCGATGAACAGCCTGAAATATACGGTTCAAAAAATGCAAATCGTCGATATTGCCGAAGTCTCGGAGATTGCCGACGAATGCGGTGTAAGTTTTTGGAATCGCGTCGATTACCGGCGGCAGATAGAAAATAAAGCCGGTATTTCACTGGTTGTAAAAGATAACACGGGGAAAATTCTCGGATTTTTAATATCGCGTCTGATAATAATTTCTAATAAACTGCTGTTTTCAGATAAATCCGCGCCCGAATTTAAAACCCAATCAAACAACCAATCAAATAACAAACTTGTTAGTGAATTTGCCGTCGATAAATTTACTTATCGTGAATGCGAGCTGGAAATCTATAACGTCGCCGTCTCTCCAGAGCACCAACTTCGGGGCGCGGGCAAAAGTCTTCTTAATAAATGCGTCGAATCGATTGGCGACTGCGCGCAGACAGTCGTCTGGCTCGAAGTAAGACGCTCAAACATTCGGGCTGTAAATTTTTATCTGCGTAACGGGTTTAAAGTAATTTACACCAGAAAAAATTATTATACGCAGCCGGTCGAAGACGCGCTGGTTATGAAAACGATTATGAAAACAGTAATAGACACCGGGGCAAACGATTAAATTTCCGAAACGAGATTTGCCCCGACCGAGATTTTTACGATAATATGCCAATACGACTTCGATTCGGCTTACGGAATTAAATTCAGATTGATTCGGATTGATTTAATCGTTTGAAGCGTCGGGGTCGGGAAATTATCAAATCAAAAAGGAAGGAGTAAAATATGGATATATCGACGGTCGAGACGGTCAGGAACGAATTATATAAACAAAATCAAACCTTTAGAGATTTGGTTCACAAACATCGGAATTACGAAAAGCGTCTGGGCGAGCTAGCCGAATTAAATTATCCGAACGAAGACGAGCAGCTCGAAGAAGCGACGCTGAAAAAGAAAAAACTCATCCTCAAAGACGAAATACACCAGATGATGCAGAGCCATTCGGGTTCGCACTGAAAAATATTGTAAGTATTGAAAAATAAAGGATTTGAAACTGAAAGTAAACAAGATTAATTTCTTTTTTTCTTCTGTTTCAAGGGTTTTGCAGGCAGGAAGACAATTTTTCAAACAGTTTCCAACGACAGAGAGTCTGAAAATCGATTTTTCAGACTCTCTGTTTTTATACCGCATCGCTTTATCTTCAACTCTCCGCGCACTTGCCCGGAAAGGCGGTAAATCCCGTTAAACCCTTGAGGGTAGAAAAGACGAGCGAATGCTCGAACAAAAAAACCGCGCCGTCAAAGTAGTTTTCCGTCTCCAGAAATAGGCGGTTAACGATTCTGCCAGTTTTTAATTCGACAATTTCGGCTTCGGGTTCATACAAATTGGCAATTACGGCAAAGCCATCTCTGACCAGCGGTCGGGCAAATGTTCTGCCCGGCATTCTTTTTTTCCAGACGAGTTTGCCGTCCGCCGTCGAAATCAGATAGACGTAATTGTCAAAAGAGGAAATCAGAGCGCCGAACGGCGTCTGCGTTATATCCGATATTTCGGCACCGGCTCGAAATTTCCAGATTTTAATCTTATCGCTCTTATTTAGAGCAGTTACGCCGCCGTGCCTGTCTCCGTATATTATTTTTCCATCCGGCGTGGAAATGACCGCGGAAACCGTTTTAGCCGTCGCCGTCGCCGTCGGAACGGAGCCGTCAAAGGGAATAATTATTATTTTGTCGTCCGATGTTCCGGCAATTATTTCGTTATCGGAAAAAAAGGGAACTGAAGACACGTTTTTGCCGCTCTGCAAATTACCAGCTAAGCTGCCGTCGGCATTGTTGAAAAAATAAACGCCGCCGCTCCGACCAACGGCTATTATCCTTTCTTTTTTTATATCGAGGAAAAACTTTTCATCCGCGCCTGCCGGTAAATTCAACTCGGTCTGCCGGTTAGTCAATCCGGTCAGCTTATTTATTTCCTTAAGAAAATAACTCTGTCTTTTCCGGCTGGATTCGCCATTTTCGCTTTTTTCGGTTTTTTCGATTTTTCCAACTAAATAGAGCGAGTTTTTATTTATAACGATGTTTGAAACCACATCCATTCCGAGTTCCGTGTTCCATAGATACTGGCGAGCGGCGATGTCC
>JALZOE010000348.1 GCA_030857325.1 Acidobacteriota bacterium | reverse complement strand
CTTTTTAACTTCATCCTTCGTTGATTTGATTTCCGCGCAGCCGCGTTCCGGCAACTGTCCGTCGCGTGGCTTGTCTTCGCCGTGCTGAAACTGCGAAGCGGTGAAAAATCCAGCATCGGGAATGCCCGCGCCTTTGTTTTTCAGGTTGATAACGCATCTGACGCGCGGCTTGAGTTCTTTGCCGTAAGCGTTTGCCATCGTTTCAAAAGCCGAATAGTAAGAAGTTTCTTTGACGGCTGAGCCGGTATTGTAAATGTCGCGTAAGTCTTTGAAATAATCGGCAAGTGCGGTCATTTTTATTCTTCGTTAGTTTATGTTTATTAAAAGCGAGTTTCGCAAAACCGAGACGGTGATATTCGACTTAAAGAAGATAAAAGAAAACGCCGGACTTTGCAATATATCTATTTTAACTCGACGCATTTCGTCGGTTGGCAGACGATTTGGTAATGAGTTATTTCGCTGTAAAAATTTAACTCCCTGGAAACGGCGCGATTATTTCGAGAAGCGGCTCGCGGCACGACGATTGCTCACACAGGCGCGAGGTGATGCTTTTATGAATATAGAAAAATATACGCGAAAAATTAAAAATACGGGTTTGGTTTTATCACTCGCTTTCGGGTTTTTGATGTTGTCGGGCGTTACGGCAAACGCGCAGTATCGCGGTTACGAAGACCGTCAGGAGCGGCGCGAAGACAGGCGCGAGCGACGCCGGGAGAGACGGGAAAACAGGCAGGAACGCCGCGAAGACCGCGAGGAACTGCGCGGCACTTATAACAGCTACGGCAACAACGTTTTCCGCCAGGCGCAGGAAAACGGCTACCGCGAAGGTTTGTTTGCCGGACAGGACGACGCCGTGCGCGGTCGCTCCAATCCGCAGAGTTCAAACCTTTATAAAAAGGGAACGAGCGGTTACAGCAATCGCTACGGCAACAAGGACGCTTACCGCGACGCTTACCGCCGCGCATTTCTGCAGGGCTACGCGCAGGGACAGCGACAAAACCGCAATCGCGGCTACTAACTCCAAAACCGAAAATTTACACGGCAAAGACCGGCTCTTAAACGAGTCGGTCTTTTTTTTATTTTATAAATCAGACGCGGGCTTTCAAAATTGTCGAAAAAAAGTTTGGCGAATTACAGGTTTCAGTGCTAGAATAACTTCAAATAATTCTTGGAGGAAGTAGTTTTATGAACTGTTGGCATTGCAGCAATCAGCTTGAATTCGATTCACAGGCGACGGACGCTTCAAAATTATATCACTGCGCCGACTGCGATAAATGGTATGAATTGAAAAAGGAAAGAGAACGCGTCAACGGCGCCGTTCCCGTGAGGTTTATGGAACTGGAAAGTTCCCCGAATTTGTAACCGTTTCCAAAAGATTTTTGTCGCGCTTCAGCCGTTAAAAGAAAAGGTCGGATAGTTTAAACTATCCGACCTTTTCTTTTAACGGCTGAAAAATAAAAGATTTCACAGATGAATATCTTATCGAAAATCTTCGTGTTCATACGGAAAGCGAGGGCTTGCCGGTTCAGGAAATTCAATGTCGAGATATGCTTCGGCGAGTCTCAATTCGCAGCGAAGCGAAGAGAGCCGCACCGATTCGTCCAGAGAATTAAACGCGCGGTGCAGCCACGATTTTTCGTCCTGTTTCGTGTAAAGCGCGACGTGCGGGCGGTCTTGGGCGACAAGCAGATATTCGGTAAAACTCGCTATTGATTTGTAGTATTCAAACTTGTCGGTTAAATCGAAACTCTGGGTTGAAGGCGAGAGAACTTCGACGATTAACGCCGGATTTGTCAAAATCTGCAAGCCGTAAAAATCTTCGTAAACCGGCTGCTCGCACAAAGCGGTTACGTCTGGGTAACGATACGGTTTGTAAACCGGAACTTTCACGCGAAGATTCGAGCCGAAAACACGACAGCCGCGCCCGCGCAGGTTGTTTTTGAGTTCGGTAATTATATTGGCGACGATTTCTTCGTGAACCGGAGATGCGCCCGCCATACTCCAGACGTTGCCGTCGAAATACTCAAGTCGTTCTTCGGAAACTTTTTCGAGTTCGGCGTATTCTTCGAGCGAGTAATTATGTTTATTCTTCGGTAAAGCGGACATAAAGTTTTTAGTGGTCAATGGTCAGCGGTTGGTGTAAAAGATTCTTGAACTAACCACTAAGCACCTGACCAAATATTTTGCGGTATAAAGAAACTGTTTGAGCCTTAAAAAATCAGACTTTCAATTTTCTAAATACCTCGAAATTTTTGTCCCCCTGCTTAACCACTATTTTACTGGTTTATCAACTGCCTGAGAACGAAAGGCAGAATACCGCCGTGCTGGTAATACTCGACTTCGACCGGCGTGTCGATACGCAAAGTTAATTGAACGTCCTGCGTCGTTCCGTCGCGGCGCGTTACGCGCAACGTCGCGTCCTGCAAGGGTTTGATTTGGACGTTTTCAAGTCCGGTTAAATCGAACGTTTCCGTGCCGTCGAATTTTAGAGACTGCGCCGAATCGCCGTCCTGAAATTCCAAAGGCAGCACGCCCATTCCGACGAGATTCGAGCGGTGAATGCGCTCGAACGATTGGGCGACGACGGCTTTGACGCCCATTAGTTTCGTTCCCTTCGCCGCCCAATCGCGCGAGCTTCCCGTTCCGTATTCCTGACCGGCAAAGATGACGAGCGGCGTGTTCGATTCGGCGTATTTCATCGCCGCGTCGTAGATGCTCATCTCGCCGCCTTCGGGCTGAAAACAGGTAAAGCCGCCTTCTTTGGGCGCGACCATTTGATTTTTGATGCGGACGTTGGCGAACGTGCCGCGCACCATTACGCGGTCGTTGCCTCTGCGCGAACCGTAAGAATTAAAATTCATCGGCTCGACGCCGTGTTTCTGCAAATAAAGTCCGGCGGGCGAACTCGGTTTGATTGAACCCGCCGGGGAAATATGGTCGGTCGTTACCGAATCGCCGAAGATTGCCAGCGCGCGCGCGCCCGCGATGTCGCAAAACTTTCCGGTGTTCATCGTGAAATCTTCAAAATACGGCGGCTCTTGAATGTAAGTCGAATCTTTATCCCATTGATAGACGCTGCCGGTCGTCGAAGGCACGTCGTTCCACAGCGGATTCTGTTCGGCGAAATCGCTGTAAAGCCGCTTATATGTTTCCGGGTCGAACGCCGCTTCGAGAAATTCCTTGACTTCATCGAGCGACGCCCAGATGTCTTTTAAAAATACATCGCCGCCGTCTTTGTCCTTTCCAAGCGGTTCGAGGTAAACGTCTTTGATAACCGTTCCGGCAAGCGCGTAGGCGACGACGAGCGGCGGCGACATCAGGAAATTCGCTTTTATATTCTGGTGAACGCGCGCTTCAAAATTGCGGTTGCCCGATAAAACCGAAGCCGCGACCAAATCGTTTTCGACGATTCCTTCTTCGATTCCGGCGTCGAGCGGTCCCGAATTGCCGATGCAGGTTGTGCAGCCGTAGCCGACCAGATTAAAGCCGATTTGGTCTAAATAAGTCTGCAAGCCGGTTTTTTCGAGATATTCGGTAACGACGCGCGAGCCGGGCGCGAGCGAAGTTTTGACGTAATCGGGAACTTTCATTCCTTTTTCGACGGCTTTTTTGGCGACGATTCCCGCCGCCAGCATAACCGCCGGATTCGACGTGTTCGTGCAGCTCGTAATCGACGCGATTAAAACATCGCCGTGTCCGATTGACGTGTGTTTAATCGGCGTATCTTCGTCCGACATATCCACGCGGTCGGGCGTCGGGCGATTGTTCATCATTTCGACTTCGGTCGTTACGTTCGTGTTTTTCTTGCTGATTAAGTCGCTCTGGACGGGAGAATTTGAAACCGGAACGGGAACGGTAAGCGGATTTTGCGAGCCGCCGCCGACAACCGTT
>JALZOE010000043.1 GCA_030857325.1 Acidobacteriota bacterium | reverse complement strand
CCCGAATTGCTCGCCGAACTTCAGAAACTGGCGGCGATTTTGGAAAAAACGAATCCGACACCCGAAGAAAATGGGCAAATCGGACAAATTTTAACTAATTTATTTGCCAATTAATGAACGGCGAAAAAACTGTTTCGATTAAATCTTCAACTGTAGAACGCGTTTTAGCGGGCGCGGGAATCTTGACGGCGGCGGCGGGCGCGTTCGTCGTCGGTCATTTTAATCCGGCAACGGCGGGGTTTTTCCCCGTCTGCCCGCTTTACGCAATGACCGGATTAAATTGTCCGGGCTGCGGTTTGACGCGCGGTTTTCACGCGCTTTTTCACGGCGATGTTTGGGGCGCGCTTCATTTTAACGCGCTTCTTCCCGTTTACCTTTTCGTTTTTATTTATTTGCTCGCGTCGATGTTTTCGGTCGCCGTCAGAGGTCGCGGTTTAACGCTCACTATTTTCCGTCCGAACTGGATTTGGAGTTTTCTCGCAATTGCCGTTGTTTTCGGCGTCGCGCGAA
The DNA here is from genome assembly GCA_030857325.1 of Acidobacteriota bacterium. Classification (GTDB taxonomy): domain Bacteria; phylum Acidobacteriota; class Blastocatellia; order Pyrinomonadales; family Pyrinomonadaceae. Next base: position 10,324 of record JALZOE010000043.1, on the reverse strand, counting down.
ATTTTCCGGTTTATCCGTTTACGCTTCTTGCGCCGTAAAATCGACGGCAAACGCTAAGACGGTAAATTAGAAAGATTTTTCTGCATTTTCTATTTTTCCCAAGCCGTTCATATACGGCTGGAGAATTTCCGGCACGAGAATAGAGCTGTCTTTCTGCTGATAATTTTCCAAAATGGCAATCCACGTTCGCCCGACAGCTAAACCCGAACCGTTTAACGTGTGAACAAACTCCGGTTTTGCGCCGCCCGCGCGTTTAAATCTGAGATTCATTCTTCGCGCCTGAAAATCTCCGCAGTTTGAACAGCTCGAAATTTCGCGGAAGGTTTTCTGGCTCGGCAGCCAAACTTCGATGTCGTAAGTTTTCTTTACGCCGAAACCCATATCGCCGGTCGAAAGCACGACGGTTCGATACGGCAAGCCCAAAAGCTGTAAAATTCGTTCGGCGTTCTGCGTTAATTTTTCGTGTTCTTCTTCGGATTTTTCAGGCAAGGTAAGTTTGACAAGCTCGACTTTCTCAAACTGATGCTGGCGAATCAGACCACGCGTGTCGCGCCCGTAACTTCCGGCTTCGGAACGAAAACAAGGCGTGTAAGCCGTAAAGTATTTCGGCAAATCCGCCGCGTTTAAAGTTTCTCCGGCGTGGTAATTCGTTACCGGAACTTCGGCGGTCGGAATCAGGGCGAAACCGCGCTCGTCTTTGATGTGAAACAAATCGTCCTCAAATTTCGGCAGTTGATTCGTGCCGAAAAGCGCTTGACGATTAACGAGAAACGGCGGCAGAGTTTCGGTATAGCCGTGTTCGGTCGTGTGAACGTCGAGCATAAAATTGACGAGCGCGCGTTCCAATCTCGCGCCCGCGCCGTTGAGAATCGCAAAGCGCGAACCGGCTATTTTCGTCGCCCGTTCCAAATCGAGAATGCCTAAACTTTCGCCCAAATCAACGTGGTCTTTCGGCTCGAAATCGAATTCTCTCAACGCGCCCCAACGCCGGATTTCGACATTTGCCGCTTCGTCAACGCCGACGGGAACATCGCTCGCGGGAATGTTCGGCAAACCGGCGAGAAGCTCGCGCATCGCGTTGTCGTATTCATCGCGCTTCGATTCAAACTTTGTCTGCTTTTCCTTTAAACCGGCAACTTCAGCTTTTTTCGCGTCTGCTTCTTCGCGTTTCCCGGACTGCACGAGAGCGCCGATTTCTCTGCTCGAAGCATTGCGAATCTGATTGAGATTGTCGGCTTCGCTAATGACGCGCCGACGAGCGGAATCTAATTCGACAAACTTTTCTAAAGCGTCGGCTGGAAAATTACGATTTCTCAAAGCGGTTTTCACCGTGTCCAGATTTTCACGGACAAAATTTAAATCAAGCATAATTTATTCAGTTAATGCAGAAACACGCACGAAGTAAGTGTGTAAAACTTCAAAGTTTAAGAACATACTTACTTCGTAGCGTGTTTCTGCAAAATTAATTGCAAGGCACGCCGGCGTCGGCAAAAGCGCAGCGGTTCGCCCAGCGAAATGTCGGATTAGTTTGCGTATTGACGACGGGCGCGTCGGTCGCCTGCAAAGGCGTAACCGGACGCAGAGCCGCCGTTCGCCATCTGCCCATTCCTGCGTCGATGCCGAACGCGACGTTTTTCGCGTTCGGATTGTTATTAAAAGTGTAATCGGAAAGAGCGTGCAGCCTGCGCCAAACGCCCCAGTAATCGAAGGCGTTGACATCGCCGCCGGTTCCGCCGACGACGCCCGTAACCGGAAGCCGGTGGTCGGCGTTGAGCGTGCAAAAAGCCGAAGCGCGGCGAATCACCTGCCATTTGCGTTCGGTTATTTGCGGCAAACGATTCCAGACATCATTTTGTCCGATTAAATGTTCGTTGGTTTGGTCGTCCCAATAAACCTGAACAATCAATTTGGCGTTTGCCGGAATTTGGCTGTAATCCGTTCCCCACGAATACCACGAAGCCATCACGAACATAAAAAGTCCGCTCGCGCCCCAACCTTGCGCGACGCCGCGTTTCGTCATTTCCGGCACAGCACCCGCGCCGTAGGAATGTCCGGCAAAACCGACTCGGCTTGTGTCCATTAAATTGCCGTATTGCCGCTCGGCAAGCTGGAAACCGGACCAGATTTGCTGATAACGAGCGGCGTTCGACGTGAAAAAACTCGACGTGTAGGGCGCGAAAACGACGATGTAGCCGTTGCTTGAGAGTTGGCGCAGTAAATCTTCGTAAAAACGATAATCCGTGCCGCCGAAACCGTGCGCGAAAAATACGACGGGGCGACGATTGGCAACAGATGCGTTTTCCGGCACGAAAACCGAAATCTTATCGGGAACGCCTCCGTCCGGGTGCTGAATCGCCTGACGCGTTACGCTAAGTTTTCCCGGTCTGCCGTAATCGTTCGGCAAAGTCGTTACTTTAAGCTGGGAACAGACCGGCAGTTGCGCGTTGACGCCGAGCGCGCCCGGCGACAGCAGCCACAAAAAAATCAGTAATAAATTTAAACCCGAAAACCTTTTCATTATTTTAATTACCCTTTTTTATTTTCCGTTTTTACTCGTCAAAGCAAAGCGGCAAAATTTTCGCCCATTAGCTTTTTAGATTTCAAACGTTGTAAGATTAGTGTTTTGACAATTTGCCGCGATTTGCACAAACTTTGTCGAAACGTTTTTATGTTTCGACATTCGATGCGCCTCGTCGGTGAAAAAAACTAAATTAAGTTTATATCGAAAGTAACATTATGAAAATTCGCAAAGCTGTTTTTCCCGCCGCCGGTCTCGGAACGCGTTTTCTGCCCGCGACGAAATCTTCGCCCAAAGAAATGCTGCCGCTCGTCGATAAACCGCTTATTCAATATTCGGTCGAGGAAGCCGTCGCCAGCGGCATCGAGTCGATTTTAATCGTTACGGGACGCGATAAAACGGCGATTGAAAACCATTTCGACATTTCTTTCGAGCTTGAACAGGTTTTAAAGGAACGCGGCAAAATTGAAATGTTCGAGCTTGCCAGAAGCGTTTCGGATTTGGCGAAAATCACTTATACGCGGCAGAAACAGGCTTTGGGTTTGGGACACGCGATTTTGCAGGCGAAGGATTTTGTCGGCGACGAACCGTTTGCCGTGGTGCTTCCCGACGACGTGATGGATTCGGAAACGCCCGCGCTTAAACAACTTATGGACGTTTACGAAAAATACGACGCGCCCGTGATGGCGACGATGCAGGTTGCGGGCGAAGCAATTTCGCGGTTCGGCGTCATCGACGCGGAAGAAGTCGAGCCGAATGTTTTTAAGATTAGATCGGTCGTCGAAAAACCGAAATTCGAGGACGCGCCGTCGGATATGGTGGTTATCGGGCGTTATATTTTTACGCCGGATTTGTTCGGCGCGATTGAACGAATCGAGACGGGCGCGGGCGGCGAATATCAGGTTGCCGACGCGATGAAAATTTTGCTCGATGCGGGCAAACCGTTTTACGCCGTCAAACTCGAAGGCACGCGCCACGACGCGGGCGATAAACTCGGTTTTCTGATTGCGACGGTCGAGTTTGCCTTAAAGCGAAAAGATTTGGGCGCGGATTTCCGCAATTATCTTAAATCACTAAACTTATAAATTTTATGTAAGGTCAATAACCGATTGAAAACAATTTATTGCAGTAAGTTGTAAACTGAATTACAACTTTTTGTGGCGAAGAATAAAGCAGTATAAATGCTAAAAACTTCGCCATATTTATTTGAGATGTAAAAGATTATGGAAGGAAAATTGCCCGAATTATCTCAGTTGAAACAACCGCGTCTCGCCGTCGGCTACGAATGCACGCCAATCGGCAACGCCGAAAGACTTTTCGGCGAGCCGCGCGACGTTCTCGACGCGACGCGTCATTACGAACAGTTTGAATACGATTTCGATTTGCAGCACGAATTGGGCGTCCGCGAGCTTCGTTATCCGGCTTGCTGGGACAAAGTTCTTGTCGCGCCTTACGAATACGACTTTAAACCGATTGAGCCGATTATGGAATCGATGCGGCGGCGCGGATTCGTGCCGACAATTGATTTGTGTCATCACAAAGTTCCGAAAAAAATAAAAGACGGCTTTGCAAATCCCGAATTTCCCAATCATTTGCTCGATTTCGCGCTCGCGTTTCAAAAAACCTTTCCGTTTATCGAGCGTTTCACGATTATCAACGAGCCGGCTGTTACCGCGCTTTTTCATTCGACCGAAGTCGGAATCTGGGCAAAGCATAAATGGAGCGACGTTTTTTTGAATATGGCTGAGGCGATTTCAACCGTTTCGCGCGCGCTCAAAGAACGTAATCCGCGCATTGAGTTTTTTCAGCCCGAACCGATTGACCACGACGCCGTTGCGGAAAACGCCGACGCCGAACTTGTCGCTCACGTCGGTTTTCTGCGCGAACACGAACGTTTCGGAATGGACAATCTGCTCGCGGGCAAAATTGACGAAGCGCATCCGTTTTTTGAACGCTTGATTGATAAGGGCGCGAATCGCGCGCGAGTTTTGCGGTTTCAGAAAAATCCGGCTGAACCTTATCAGAAAGACCTGGATTTCTACGCGCACTGTTTCAAAATCTGGTTTCGCAATCGCGGCGGACACATAACTCATCGAATCAATCCGAATCCGCCGAGCCTTTCGGCGGTCATTGCCTATTACAAATCGCGTCTGCCGGATATGCGGCTGGGCATCGGCGAAACCAACGTGCGCGGCAACGTGCGCGACCGAATCACGTTTTTTAAATGGGTTTTAGAGCAGTGCGCGATTGCGAAAATCAAACGCGTTTCGTGGTGGGGCTTGACCGACGCCGATATGTGGGGCGGCGGAAATTTTACGCGCTGGTGGCGACAGAGAAGTCCCGACCCGGTTGGAATCTACACGCTAACCGACGACGCCGAAAAAGGCAGGCTCTGGACGCGCAACCCGAACGAGTTTTCCGAAATCGTCAAGGCATACGGCAACAATCAAATTTCCATAGTCGACATTCCCGCTTATGAATTTTCGGGCGAGATGAAAACGGTGTTGAGCGGTTTCGCCCGTCAACATATGAAACACTGGTTTGAAAAAAGAAAAGTATATGCCGAAGTGGTTTGAAACTTAAGCAGTCGGGGCGCGTGATTTCAAGGTAAATATTTACCGCCGAGAGCGGAGTCTGCACAGAGAAACGCGGAGAAAAATCTCTGCGATAATCCGGCGTCTTTTTTCTGCGTCCCGGCGGTAAAACTTCGCGGCGAACCCGAATTATTTCACGTCTATATTATTGACGTTAAGCGTATTTCCCGTCGCGCGGCGAAAATTCGAGATTGCCTTATTTAAATCGGTTTGCGCCTGTAATTCTCGGCTTCTGGCGGCGAGCAGTTCGGTTTGTCTTTGAAACACGAGAAAAACCGTCGAAGTTCCGGCGCGAAACTGTCTTTGTTCGCTTTCAAAAAGCTGTTCGGCGGAAGCGCGGGAAGCGGCAGCGGATTGAAGGCGCGCTTCGGCGGAACGAAGCGATTGAGTCGTGTTTCTCACGTCGGCTTCGACGATTTGTTCGGCTTGCGCGCGCTGGTTTGTAATCTGATTGCCCTGCGCCAGAGAACTTCCCAGATTGGCGGCGGCGACGCGATTGCCGAGCGGCAAAGAGAGCCGGACGCCGACTTGATACGTCGGATATTTTTGCGAAAACAGGCTCGAAAGCGAATTGAAATAACCGCCGACCAGATTTTCCGGCGGCGAAGAAACGCTCGTCGTCGGATTGATAACAAGCGGCGACAGATTCTGCGCGGCGGAAAGCTGGTTGATGCGCGCCAGCAAATCGGGATTTACGGTGTTTGCATTCGTTCTGGTGAGGTCGTTCGCCGCGCCCGCCAGACCGTTCGACGTGTAGGTTGCGAACAAATCAATTTGCGGTTTTGTCTGGTCGCGGAAATACCTCGTATTTATATCGTTGACTTCGGCATTTGCCTGCAACTGTTGAAGTTCCGGGCGATTTCTGAGCGCTTCGCCGACGGCGATTTCGAGCGGAATGCGCGGCGCTTCTATTTCAACCGGCGTAACCGGCGTCAGCGTGCGAAACCAGATGTCGGAGGTTCGTTCCTTTAAAATCAAAGTCTTCAGCGCGTTTTCCGCCAGCGTGATGCTTTCCTGCGCCGTATAAACATTTTGCTCGAAAGTCGTAATCTGCGAATTGGCGGCGACGATTTCAATCGGCGCAAGAACGCCGACGGCAACCAGCCGCTGGTTGCTTTCAAGCTGTAATCTGGCTTGTTTTACAGCATCAATCTGCACCTGCAAATTTCTCAGCGCAAAGACTAAATCCCAATACGACTGCTCGACCTGGCTGATAACGTCGATAACTCTCTGGCGAAACTGCGCGTCGGTCAGCGACAAATTCTTTTTGGCGATTTCGATGTTGCGCCGCTGAAGGTCGAAGCGCAGACCGCGCCACAAAGGTTGGGTATAACCGAAGTTAAGCGCGGTCGGAAACTGCGGATTGAGCAAGGAATTCTGGTTGTTTGTAGAGTTGCGTCCCGACGTAAAAGAAGAATTGTAGAAGCCGCCGGCGAACGGCGAAAAACCGGTAACGCCGACATCGCCGAAAAAGTTTTTCTGCGTAACCGAACCGCTCGAACCGGCGCCGCCAATGGTCGAAGCAGTCGGCGTCGTGCGGCTTTCGTAATAGGTTTGCGAAACTATCGCCGGGTCGTAAACGCCGCGCGCCGCGCGCAGATTAAATTCGGCAATCTGCACCGTAATGCGCGAGCTGTCAACGTCGTTGTTGTTTTGCAACGCCATCCTGACGGCTTCGTCGAGCGAGAGCGAAAGCTGATTCATCATATCGACGCCGACGCGCTCGGCTGACGGCAGCGGGCGAACCGGCGCTTCAAAATTCGGCGCAACCGGCGGCGGCTCGGTCGGCAAATCCGACGGCGGCGCGTTGCCGGAATCGCCGACGTTTTGTCCGGGAGCGGCGGGAACGGCGTTGCCCGTCGGTATGCCGGTCGTGTTGGGCGTCGTCGTGTTGTTCGTTCCTCTGGTTGCCGGATTTGTCGCAGGCTGCGCGGTTGCGGGCGGCTGTGCCGGATTTATCGGCGGCGCTGTCGGCGTTGTCGGAACGGTTGTCGGCGGCACTTGCGCCCGCGCCGAAATCGGCGTCAGATACAATCCGAACGCCAACAAAAACGCGGTTTTAACAAGCAGAGAATTATTTTTTGTAAAACGGGTAAACATAAACACTTAAATTTTTTCGCCCGAAGGCTGGTCGATAAAATTGTCGCCTTTTCGGGCGTTCGACTTAACTTCTTTTTTGTTTCTTCTGAACGCGCCGCTTAATTTTTGAAACGCGGGACGAATTTGAGTTTCCTTAAATCGACTGTATTTATTGCCGAAAGAACTCCAGATTTTCGATTCCTGCACGTCTTCAAACAACGAATAAAATACGGGAACGGCAAGCAGCGTTAAAAGCAGACACATCGATTGCCCGCCGACGACGAGAATACCGATTGAACGGTTTGTCGCCGCGCCCGCGCCGCTGCCGACAATCAGCGGAATCATACCGGCGACAAGCGCGATGGTCGTCATTAAAATAGGTCGCAGGCGGTCGCGGTTCGCCTGAATAATCGCGTCGTAACGTTCCATTCCCGCGGCGCGCAAACCGTTGGTGTGGTCAATCTGCAAAATCGCGTTTTTCTTGACGATTCCAAACAGCAGCAAAATGCCGAGCGCCGAAAAAATATTCAGCGTTTGCCCGGCGATTAAAGTCGAAAGCAGCGCAAACGGAATCGAGAGCGGCAGCGTTAAAAGAATCGTAACCGGGTGAATAAACGATTCAAACTGCGCCGCTAAAATCAGATACATAAAGACGAAGGAAAGGAGAAACGCCAGCATAAACGAATCATACGCGCGCTGTAATTCCTGCGATTGTCCGGTTACGCCCGTGCGATATTCCTGCGGCATATTTAAAGACGCGGCGTGTTTCTGCAATACGGCGAGCGCGTCCGATTCCGATGCGTTCGGCGGCAAACTGGCGGAAATCGTAACCTGTCTCTGACGGTTTAAGCGGTTAATCGTCGCCGGACTCAAGCCTTCTTCAAGCTGGACGAGTTTTTCCAGCCCGACCGTTCCGCCGTTTGACGAAGCGACCGTAAAATACTGCAAACTGTCGCGCGTTCGGCGAAACGGTTCGTCAGCTTGCAATAAAACGTCGTATTGGTCTGAGCCTTCGGCGAACGTCGAGACGCGCTGACCGGCGGACATTATATTTAACGCCTGCGCCACGTCTCCGGCTTTGACGCCTAAATCCGCCGCGCGCGCGCGGTCGATGCGCACGCGAATTTCGGGACTGCCGAGTTCGAGCGAGCGGTCGGCGTCGCGGAAAGTGTCGTCGGCGCGCAGTTTTTCGACTAATTGATTCGAGTATTGGTCGAGTTTTTGAATATCGGGACCGGCGATATAAAAACCGATGCCCGAACCGCCGCGCCCAAGTCCGAGGCTGTTGCCGACTGAAGACGAGCCGGAAACATTGACGCGGTAATCCTTCGATTGATATTTTTTGACGATGCCGCGCGTTTTGTTTATTAAATCGGCTTGCGACATTTTCCGCTCGTCAACCGGCACGAGAGAAACATTGACGTTGCCCGTATTAAAAGTGCCGCCGCCCCAGCCGCCCGCCTGCACGAGCGTATTTCGCACACCCGGAAGCTGCTGGCGAATGTCGCGCGCGATACGGTCTAAAATCGACTGCGTGGCGGCAAGACTCGTCCCCTGCGGACCGCGCAGATTTACCGAAAATGCCGATTCGTCTTCATCCGGCAAAAAGCTCATTCCGACATAGTTAAAGAGCGGATAAATCGAAACGACCGCCGCGACGCACAAACCGACGATAACCCAGCGGTGCGCCATCGAAAGTTTCAGAAGCCAGACGTATGAACGTTCGATTTTGCTGTAAAACCACGAATCCTTCGATTCGGTTTCCGGTTTCCGGTTTCTGGTTTCCGGTTTCTCCGCCAACATTTCGCCGTTATTAAAGTCAACTTCGTCTTCACCAGAAACCTGAGACTTGGAATCAGAAACCTCTTTCGGCTTAATCCAGCGCGCCGCCAGCATCGGCGTCAGCGTAAACGAAACAATCAATGAAACGGCAATCGCCGCCGCGCTCGTCAAACCGAATGACGACATAAAGCGTCCGACGATTCCGGTCATAAAACCGACGGGAATAAACACGGCGAGCAAAGATAATGTCGTCGCCAGAACCGCCAGACCGATTTCGCGCGTGCCTTCGATTGCCGCCTGAAACGGGTGCATTCCCTTTTCTTCGACGTAGCGGTAAATGTTTTCGAGAACGACAATCGCGTCGTCGATAACGATTCCAACCATTAGAGTTAGAGCCAGCATCGTCATCTGGTTCAGCGAATAGCCGAGCGCGGCGATGGCGGCGAAAGAGGCGATAATCGAAACGGGAATGGCGAGCGCGGCAATTATGGTCGAGCGGATGTTCCACAAAAACAGAAACACGACGACCGCCGCTAAAATTCCGCCGATAATAAGATGTTCTTCAATCGCGGCGAGCGAATTTTCGATAAATTCCGATTGGTCGCGCGTAACGGCGACTTTCACATCCGGCGGCAGCGTCGGAATGATTTCCGCCATTCTTTCTTTAACGCCGGAAATTAAGGCGACCGTATTCGAGCCGGATTGTTTGCGAATCGCCAGCGAAACCGACTGCACGCCGTCGAGCGACGCCGCTGATGTCGGGTCAACTCCGGCGTCCGCCACGCGTCCGACATCTTTAATTTTGACCGGAAAACCGTTGCGCGTCGTGATTACCAACTCGCCGAACTCGTCGATGTCGGTAATTTTACTGAGCGTGCGTAATGCCGTCGTTGTCGCGCCTTCGTTGACCGAACCGCCGGGCGATTCCGTATTCTGCGCTCTGATTGCGTTGGAAACTTCCGTTACCGAAAGATTAAAAGCGCGCAGCCGGTTCGGGTCGAGAAAAATTTTAATCTCGCGCTGGCGTCCGCCGAAAATCTGGACTTCGCCGACGCCTTCGGCATTTTCGATGCGTTCCTGAATTTGATTTTGAACAAGGTCGGTCAACTCGACTACGCCGCGCGGCGCGCTGACGGCGTAAATCAAAACCGGCTGCGAATCCGGGTCTGATTTGCGAACGACCGGCGGGTCGGCGGTTTCCGGCAGGCGGTTAAGCACGCCGCTCAACTTCTGCTGGATTTCCTGATATGCTTGGTCCGGGTCTTTTTCGAGATTAAAAGTCAGCGTTACGTTTGAGCGACCCTGCGAAGAAGTCGAACGCATCTCGTCAATACCGGGAACGGTATTGACC
>JALZOE010000347.1 GCA_030857325.1 Acidobacteriota bacterium | reverse complement strand
ATGCAAAGCGCGTTCGGCGGCAAGGAAAACGCGATTTGGCGGCGCGTTCCGCTCGGTTTAATAATGGGCGCGTATATTGCCGTCGTTATTTATTTGTTTGGCGAAAAATCTGGAGCGCACATTAATCCGGCGACGACCTGGGCTTTTTTTCGATTAAAGAAAATCAATTTCGCCGATTCAGTTTTTTACACGCTGGCGCAATTCGCGGGCGCGATTGCCGCCGCCTTAACTTTGAAGTTTGCGCTTGGACTTTGGTTCGCGCACCCGTTAATTAATTTCGGCGTGACCAAACCGATGCCGCCGCACAATTCGCTGTCGGCGTTCGTCGCGGAATTTATTATCTCGTTCGTTTTGATGTTCGTCGTTTTAATTTTTATCAGTTCCAAACGCCTGGAGAAATACGCTGCCGTTGTCGCCGGCGTTTTGATTGCGCTTTATTTAATTGTTGAGCTTCCGTTTTCAGGTATGAGTCTGAATCCGGCTCGTTCGTTCGCGGCGGCTTTCGCGGCGAACGAATGGAAGCATTTATGGATTTATTTCGTCGCGCCGCCTATTGCGATGCTGCTCGCAGCGGAGATTTTCGAGCGAACAAAAAAGACGGCTTTGGCGGATGTTGTTGATAAAGAATTACCGGATTATCCGAAAGAAAGTTGATGAAAGATTTTCCATCAAAAAACATCCGCGAACTGCTCGAAAGCGATTTCGTGACCGACGAGACGCGCCGCGTTTTGCGGGAAAGATTAAACGCCGAGGAAACCGCGCCGCGATTTTTCGACGAGCGTGAGTTTGAGATTTTGAGAGCCGTCTGCGAAACGCTCGCGCCTTCGAGTGTTGTGCCGGGCTGGTTCGTCGCGCAGGAAATTGATAAACGCCTGTCGGAAAACGCTGGAAACGGCTGGCGTTACGCGGAAATGCCGCCCGATGCGGTTGCTTATAAAACGAGTTTGGAAGTTTTAAACGATTTGGCAAAAGAGATTTTTCAGGCGGATTTCGCCGCGCTTGAGACAGAAAAACGCCGCGCCATTCTCAAACACTTCAAGTCTGGCAAAGCCCAACGAACAGCACAATCGAATTTTGAGTCCGCGCGCTTTCTCGAAGAACTATGCGCCGAATACGCCGAGATTTTTTATTCGCATCCGCTCGCCCAAGCAGAAATCGGCTACATCGGTTTCGCCGACAAGCACGGCTGGGATTTAGGAGTTCAAAGTTCAAAGTTCAAGGTTCAAAGTCAAGAAAATGAATTACGAATTACAAATTACGAATTACGAGAAAGTAAAATCCAAAATCCAAAATCCACAATCCCAAATGATGTTGATGCTGTTGTAATTGGAACAGGTGCGGGCGGCGCGCCGATTCTCGCAAGATTAGCGCAAGCCGGTTTGAAAGTCGTCGCTTTGGAAGCGGGGAAAAGTTTCGATTACAAAAATTTCGCCACCGACGAACGTGAACAAAGCAAATTGTTTTGGACGGATGAAAGATTGAGCGCGGGCGAAAATCCGTTAGCATTTGGAAATAATAATTCGGGCTGCGGTGTCGGCGGCTCGACGCTGCATTTTACGGCTTACACGCCACGCCCGCAGACGAATGATTTTCGGATTTACAGCGAGTTTGGCGTTGGCAAAGATTGGTGTTTACGTTATGAAGATTTAGAGCCTTATTTTGACGAGCTTGAATGGTTTCTAGGAATTTCAGGCGCGTCGCCGTATCCGTGGGGAACGCCTCGAAAGCGCGGTTATCCGCTTCCGCCGCTTCCGTTAAACGCGGCGGCGCGATTAATGCAGACGGCTTGCGAAAAATTAAATATTAAAACCGCGCCCGCCCCGAATGCGGCTTTGTCGCAGGATTATTTCGAGGAAAAAATCGGCTGGCGACTCCGTTGCACGAATCGCGGATTTTGTCAGGCGGGTTGCTCGACAGGCGCGAAAGGCTCGATGGACGTAACTTTTTTGCCGCTTGCAGTTCATCACGGCGCGGAAATTCGTTCGGAATGTTTCTTGACTGAATTTGAATTCGATTCAACCGGCGAAATCAAAGCCGTCGTTTATTCGCAAAACGGCGAAACAAAAAAACAATTGTGCAAAAACGTCTTTCTGTGCGCGGGTGGAATCGAAACTCCGCGACTGCTTTTAATAAATAATCTGGCAAATTCGAGCGGTCAAGTCGGACGAAATTTTATGGCGCACACGGGCGTTCAAATCTGGGGCGTTTTTGACGAAGAAATTTTTCCGCACAAAGGCATTCCCGGCGGTTTGATTAGCGAAGACACACATCGCCCGAAAGACGCCGATTTTGCAAGCGGTTATCTTCTTCAATCAATCGGCGCGATGCCCGTTACTTATGCGTCGCAACTGGCTCGCGGCGAAAAGGTTTTCGGCGCGGAATTAAACGAACGGATGCACGATTACAATCACACGGCGGGTATCAACATTCTGGGCGATTGCCTGCCGTACGCGAATAATTTTATGGAGTTATCCGATGAAAAAGACGCCCGCGGATTGCCGAAGCCGCGCGTTTATTTTTCGCACGGCGAGAATGAAAATCGAATGACCAGACACGCCGAAAAGATAATGAAAGAGATTTGGACGGAAGCGGGCGCGAAGAAAATGTGGACGTTTCAACGCAACGCGCACATTATCGGGACGTGCGTGATGGGAACTGATGCGGGCGATTCGGTCGTCAATCAAGACGGGCAATCGTTCGACATTCCGAATTTGTATATCTGCGACAATTCGATTTTTCCGTCGGCGTTGTCGGTCAATCCGGCGTTGACGATTATGGCTTTGGCTTTGTGGACGGCAGACCGCTTTCTGCAAAACCGAAATTAAACCACAGAGACACAGAGGCACAGAGCTTTGAAAATACTAAAACCAAATTAATTTAGCTTTTCTCCGTGTCTCTGTGGTGATTAAAATTTATGAAAAAGAGGTGATTAAAATTTATGAAAAAAGGATTTCTCGACATTGTAAAAAAAGTGCGTGGCGACGGCGATTATTCCGGCGACGAGTTTGGCGGCGGGCGCGGGACGGACGGCAGCGGAATGCCGACCGGCAAGCCCGGAAATTTTATGTTCGCGACGGGAATCGAATGTTCGTATCCGACGATAAATAACGGCAAAATCCGGCGCGACCTGCTCGAAGAATGCGGGCATTACGAGCGTTTTGAGGAAGATTTGCATTTGATAAAAGATTTGGGTTTGAAAGTCGTGCGCTACGGTTTGCCGTATTACAAAATCAGCCGGACGCAAGGGCGATACGATTGGGAATTTACCGATAAAGCGATGCGCTTAATTGAAAAATTGGAACTCACGCCGATTCTCGATTTGATGCACTTCGGCGTTCCCGAATGGATTGCCGATTTTCAAAATCCCGAATTGCCAGTGCATTTCGCCAATTATTGCAGCGCGGTTGCCAGACGTTATCCTTGGGTGCGCTATTACACGCCGGTCAACGAGATTTACGTGACCGCCAAATTGAGCGCCAAAGACGGCATTTGGAATGAGCAGTTAAAATCGGATAAAGCGTTTGTTACCGCGATGAAACACATTGTCGCCGCGAGTATTCTGGGAACTCACGAAATCGTCAAACACCGCAACGACGCGATAATCGTTCAATCGGAATCAGCCGAATACATACACGAAACGTGTGCAGCCGTCTCAAAGGAAACCAAACTGGCGAATAAACAACGCCTTATTTCGTTTGATTTGCTTTACGCATATCCGCCGGACGCGGACATCGCACATTATTTGATGGACAACGGTTTGACGCGCGAGGAATACGATTGGTTTATGGTCGGCGAGCCGCCCGGATACCAGGTGATGGGCAATGACTATTACGGGCAGAATGAAAAGATTTTAAAACCCGACGGCTCGATTTGCACGGCGGAAGACGTTTACGGCTGGTAT
>JALZOE010000346.1 GCA_030857325.1 Acidobacteriota bacterium | reverse complement strand
GCGATAAAAGCGGCGCAGGAAGCGGTTGCCAATCAGGGTAAAACAAAATAAATATTTGTAGGAAAGTAGAAACCTTAAAAATGGAAAAGGAGAAAAGGTAAATTCTTTTTTCCTTTTATTTTGTTTGTACTTGTTTCGTGAATTAACCGGGAGCGCGGGCATCCTGCCCGCACACGTCGCTTGAGAGCGGCGTAATGAAGTTTATTCGGGCGGGCTGCCGTCGGATAACTTGATTTATTCGCGCTTTGGCGCTCATTGCGGGCAGGATGCCCGCGCTCCGACGCCGATAAAATTTCTACTCTTGATTCACATTTATTCATTTAATTTATGAACCGGCAAAAAATCGTCTTTTTTCTTTTTATTTTAATTTGCCTGACGCCTTTTGTTTCGCCGCCGATTGCGCTTGCTTTGGGTTTGATTCTCGCTTTAACGATTGGAAATCCGTTTCCGAAACAATCGAGCAGAACGACGAAAATTTTATTGCAGGTTTCAATCGTTCTGCTCGGCTTCGGTATGAATTTGTCGGCTGTCGTCAAAGCCGGACGAAGCGGCGTTTTGTTTACCGTCGCCACGATTTTCGGCACTCTGGCTCTCGGTTTCGTCGTCGGAAGATTTTTGAAAGTAAAAGATAAAACGTCGAATCTGATTTCGGCGGGAACGGCGATATGCGGCGGCAGCGCGATTGCGGCGGTTGCGCCCATCATTGACGCCGATAACGAGGAAATTTCGGTTTCTTTGGGAACGATTTTTATTCTCAATTCAATCGCTCTTTTTATTTTTCCGGTCGTCGGACACGCACTTGATTTGTCGCAAAATCAATTCGGCGTCTGGGCGGCGATTGCCATTCACGACACGAGTTCGGTGGTCGGCGCGGCGGCGAGATACGGCGACGAAGCCTTGCAAATCGCAACGACCGTGAAACTAACGCGCGCTCTCTGGATTGTGCCGGTCGCGCTTTTATTTTCGTTTTTCTACCGCAGCCAAAGAACGAAAATCGCCGTTCCTTATTTTATTTTCCTTTTTCTGCTGGCAACCGTAATACGCACTTACGCGCCGGAAAATTTCCCGCCGGTTGTTTTCGATTGGCTGGTATTTCTTGCAAAAACCGGCTTGACCGTTACGCTCTTTTTAATCGGCGCAAGTCTTTCGCGCGAAGTTTTGAAGAAAGTCGGCGTTCGACCGCTCGCGCAGGGCGTACTTTTATGGCTGGTTATCTCGATTGTTTCGCTCCTGGCAGTTTTGACAATTTTGTAGAATTATTGAAATCAGACGATTTATAAATCATAATAAATTTACAGCCGATAAAAATCAGTAAAAATATATTTTAGTTAATTGTGACTAACTCTCACAAACCTTTAAAACAATCGATGGAAATGGAAAAAAACGAGCGCGCCGTAAAAATCAAACCGGAAATGAGAGGCGTTATAAATCCGGCTCTGGTGCGCGGCATCGCTTTTGTCGTCATCACGCTCTCGCTGGTCGTCTGCACGGTTTTGTGCATTCTGGCGATTTGGCAGTTCACCGAATCGGACGCGGTTTGGCGGGCGATTGCGACGTTTATCGTCGTCAGCGTCGCGACGGGCGTATTTACCTTTGTCAATGAAAGATTGGGTTAGTTTTTTGTCGTCAATGTCTCAGTCGATTCAATTTACAGTCGAAGAAACAATCAAAAAAAATCGTCTCGACCGCTTTTTGTTCGGGCGCGTAACGACGGTCAGCAAAATGTATCTGCGAAACTTGATTGATCGCGGAGCGTGTTCGATAAACGGCGAAATCGAACCGGCGGGTTATCATTTGAAAAAAGACGATGTTATCGAAATAAACATTGATTCGGCGGCGGTAACAGCGATGAAACCCGAGTCGCTTCCGGTAGAAATCGTTTTTGAAGACGAAGAAATAATTGTCGTAAATAAATCGGCTCAAATGCTCGTTCATCCAACGTTGGGGCAGAAAAGCGGAACGCTTCTGAATGCGCTCGTCTATTATTTGAATCAGGAAAAACTCGATTCCGCTCGCGAAACCGCAAAACAAAATCAACCGTCATTTATCCGTCCGGGCTTAATTCACAGGCTCGACAAACAAACGTCCGGCTTGATGGTTGTTGCCAAAACGCCCGGCGCGTTGAGTTTTCTGTCCAATCATTTTCAAAGAAAATTAGTAAAAAAAAGATATTTTGCCGTCGTTGAAAAAATCGTTGCGGACGAATCGGGAACGATTAACGAACCGATTGGTCGAAATGATGAAGAAAAAAGGTGGAGCGTTAAAGCCGACGGCAAATCCGCCGAAACAAATTACCGGGTTTTAGAGAGATTTTCTGATAAAACTTTGCTCGAACTCGAACCGGTAACGGGCAGAACCAATCAATTGCGAATTCACTGCGCGTATATCGGACATTGGATTATCGGCGACGACAAATACGGCGGAGCCGAATTTTCGCGCCTGTGTCTTCACGCCGCTAAATTGAGTTTTTATCATCCGACGACAAACATCTGGACTGAGTTTGAAAGCAAAATACCGATTGAATTTACGCGGCTTATGGAAAATTAAATTCGCAAATTTTTTGATGTCGAGGTTGGAAAAATAAAATCACTTTCATTAGAAACGAAATTATGTCCATTTACGAAAATTTTCAACCGGTAAATTTTGACAAGATAAAAACTTACGAACTTATATCGCGTCCGAGTAAAGTTACGATTAAAGATTTTGCCGAACCGCCGGGCGAAAGTGATTCGTTGAAGGACTTTCTCGAAAAACTTCCCAACATTCTCGCGGTTAAATCCTTCAAAGAAATTGCGCGTCAAATCCGCCGGGCGAAAGAACTGCAAAAACCGGTAATCTGGGGAATCGGCGGACACGTCGTTAAAACCGGACTCGCGCCCGTAATAATCGATTTGATGAAAAAAGGTTTTGTTTCGGCAATCGCCGCAAACGGGTCGGTTCTGGTTCACGACACGGAAATCGCGCTCGCCGGTTTTACGAGCGAGGATGTTGACGCGACGCTCGGCAGCGGCGATTTCGGCGCGGCACGTGAAACGGGCGAACTGTTAAACTTGGCGGCGAAGCGCGGAATGAACGAAGGTATCGGTTTGGGAGAGGCGATGGGAAAAGAAATTTTGCGGGCAAATCCGCCGAATGCCGGAGTTTCGCTTCTTTGCGAGGCGTATCGGCAAAAAATACCTTTTACGGCGCATCTGGCAATCGGAGCGGACATCGGTCATTTTCACGCTTCGTGCGACGGCGCGGCGCTCGGCGCGACATCGCACACGGATTTTAAGCTGTTCTGTTCGATTGCCAGGGAATTAAACGGCGGCGGAGTTTATTTAAACGTCGGTTCGGCTGTCGTACTGCCGGAAATTTTTTTGAAAGCGGTAACGGTCGTGCGGAATTTAAGTTTTCCGTTAGAGGATTTTACGACCGCGAATTTTGATTTTATCCAGAGCTATCGCCCGAATACAAACGTCGTTCGGCGTCCGACGGCAAACGGCGCGGGACGCGGTTTTTCAATTACGGGTCATCACGAACTTACCATACCGTTACTTGCGGCGTATATTTTATGCGGTTAGTTTTTTAACGCAAAAAAAACTCCGTTGAAATTTCAACGGAGTTTTTTTTGTGTCAATCAGAAGCGTCGATTAACGATAAATATTTTCGCCTCTGTTGTTACGCCATTCATTTTCAAAATAAGTGGCATCTTCATCCGAACGGGGATTTACGCCCATAACCACGCCGCCGTTTTTAACGCCTTCTTCATACTCTTTCGCGCGGTCTTCGGGAATTCCCGAACCGACTAATGCTCCGACCAATCCGCCGGTCAAACCGCCCGCGCCCGCGCCGGCAAGTGCTGCCGCTAAAGGTCCGGCGATAATCAAACCGACGCCCGGAAGCAGGACGCTTGTTCCGAT
>JALZOE010000345.1 GCA_030857325.1 Acidobacteriota bacterium | reverse complement strand
AACGACAATCGGCGCGGAAACCAGAATTTTCCCGTTTGTTTCAATCGGGCTTGCGCCGCAGGATTTGAAATACAGCGGCGAGGCGACAAGAACCGAAATCGGTGCGCGCAATCACATCAGAGAATTTGTAACCGTTCACCGCGGCACAAGCGGCGGCGGCGGATTAACAAAAATCGGCGACGACAATTTGCTGATGGCGCAGGCGCACGTCGCGCACGACTGCCGAGTTGGAAACAACGTGATTATGGCAAACGCCGCAACGCTCGCCGGACACGTCGAAATCGCCGACCGCGCAAATATCGGCGCGTATTCGGGCGTTCACCAATTCTGCCGCATCGGTTTTGAAGCCTTCGTCGGCGGCTATTCGGTCGTCGTCAAAGACGCGCTGCCGTTCGCCGTCATTCAGGGAAATCACGCCAAATGTTACGGTTTGAATCGCGTCGGTATGAAAAGACGCGGTTATTCGCGCGATGTCATCAAAAATCTCAATCACGCTTTTCATCTTTTATTAACGTCTAAACTGAACACAGAACAGGCTTTGCAGAAAATAAAAGAAGATATAAAAGACTGTAAAGAAGTCGATTTGCTGATTAATTTTATCGAAACCTCAAAACGCGGCGTGGTCAAATAAGTTGAGATATAAATTCATTTCTACAGATTTACCGCAACGTAAACCATATTATTTTCACTATTATAATTCTCGATTCCCCGACAAATGAAACCAAGTTTTTCGACCACTCTTTGCGAAGCGGTATGCTTCAAATCAGTCAAGGCAATTACTTCGGTAAATCCTAACTGCTCGAAACCATATCTCAAACACGCATTAGCTGCTTCGGTAGCATAGCCATTTCCCCACTCGTTGCGAGCGAAAAGATAACCCAATTCAATTTCTCCACTATTTTCAAGACGAGCGAAACCACAACTACCGATAATCTTCCGGTTTGCTTTCTCAATTACCGCCCAGCGACAAAATCTATTATTTTTTTGATAGGAAACAGCCCAGTTAAGAAATTGATATGCTTCATCGATTGATTTATATGGTTCGCCTGTGCCGATATGAAGCATAACTTCAGAATCACGGCAAATCTCGAATAAAGCATCGGCGTCATTAAAAACCCACGTTCGTATTATAAGTCGGTCTGTTTGGAGTATCTCTTTCATTCATTTTCGTCGAATTCATTCGCCGCAATCTCTTTCATTTTCGTGCTGACCAAATCGTATGAAAACCCCTGTCGCAACAAAAAATCGTAAAATTTTTTGGCATCTTCGCGCGTTTCCGGTTTGCCTTTGAGCCGCAGTCTTTTGGCAACTGCCAGCTTAATTATTTCAGATTCGGGCGTTTCTTCGTAAGCATTTTCGATTGCTTCGGCGACCGTCTCCTTGTCGAGCTTTTTCATCGCCAGTTTTTGCTGCAAAACTCTTTTGCCAATTGGCTTTCCGCGCAGTTTCGAGGCGGCGAAATCTTTGGCGAACTGCTCGTCGTTCAGGTAGTTATATTCTTTGAGTTTCTCCAGAACCGCATCGACTATTTCCTCGTTCGTCCACGTTTTTTCGAGCAGTCTTTCGCGCAACTCTTTGACTGAACGCGGCTTAAAAGCGAGCAGATTAACGGCGCGGTCGAAAGTTTTAGTTCGCGCTTTTTCGGGATTTATTTCACGCGGCTTTTCTTCTTCGTCCCGATTATCTTCACGCGGCTTCGGCGTCCGCCAGCTTCTTTTTTTGAACATAGGAAATTTTCCTGCAAAAACAGTCTAAAGGCAAAAGGAATCTGTCAAAAGTAAAAATATTTAATTTTTTAACATCCGCAAATAAAAATAACCTTCGACCGTTTGCAAATCCAAAATCCAAAATCCAAAATCTAAAATCACAATGGACGGAATTTTAATCATCGACAAGCCAGCCGGAATCACGTCGCACGATGTCGTCGCGCGCTGTCGGCGGATTTTGCGGACAAAACGCATTGGACACACCGGAACGCTCGACCCGTTTGCGACGGGCGTGATGGTGATTTTAGTCGAACGAGCAACGCGTCTGGCGCAGTTTCTCGACAAAGACCGAAAAGAATACGAAGCGACGATTCGTTTCGGCTTTGAAACGGATACGGGCGACCGAACCGGCGAATTACGAATTACGAATTACGAATTACGCGAATTTTCAGACGAAGAACTTGAAAATATTTTGAAAAATTTTCGCGGCGAAATCGAGCAGACGCCGCCGATGTATTCGGCAAAAAAAGTCGCGGGCAAAAAACTTTACGAGATGGCGCGGCAAGGAATCGAAATCGAGCGAAAACCAGTAAAAATAAAAATTTACGATTTGGAACTGTTCGATAAATTACGAATTACGAATTACGAATTACGAGAAAAAATGCCGGCTGTGGAAATTGAAAATTCTCCCGACTCAGGACTGCGAATCCTGGACTGCGGACTCAAAGTTTCGTGTTCCGCCGGAACGTATATCAGAACTTTAGCCGAAGACATCGGAAAAAAGCTGGAAACCGGCGCGCATCTGGCAGCTTTGCGGAGAACGCGCGCCGGAAAATTCGGGATTGAAAAGGCTGTTTCGCTTGAGGAACTCGAAGAAATAGCCGCGGCAAATAAACTTGCCGAAGTTTTAGTTTCAACCAGTGAAGCCGTTTCGCATCTGCCGGAAATCAAACTTTCGACCGAAGAAATTGGTAATATAAAAAACGGCAAAAAACTAAACGCCGAATTGCCGAAAAGCGACGGCGAAACGTTTGTCAGATTAACCGACGAAGAAAATTTAATCGCCGTCGGCGTTTATAATGCAGATGAAAAAACTGTTCAGCCGAAAGTGGTTCTGGTATAAAATCGAAAGTGATTTGCTGAAAATTCGGAGTAGATGACAGATGATAAATAATAGATTTTAGCTTTTATCTCTTATTTACCGGTTATCATTTAATCCGAATTTTAACGACGCGAATTAAAAACAATTATGAAGAAAAAAAATCTGGCTCTTGGAATCGGCGGTGCGGTCGGCGGTTTGATTGCGTGGAAAATGCTGTCGCGGGCGCGGGAAATTAATTGGGACGACGTTTCGGACAAAATCGTTCACGCGGAAAATTCGCATTTTACGGAAGTTGACGGCACACGTATTCATTATCAGGAATTCGGCGCGGCGGGCAACAATCCGACGCTCATTTTGATTCACGGTTATCCGGCTTCGACGTTTGTCTGGCACATTGTCGCTCCCGTATTTGCCGAACAAGGTTTTCACGTCGTCGCCGTTGATTTGCTGGGTTTCGGATTTTCCGATAAACCGTCGTGGTTCGATTATTCGATTGCGTCGCAGGCAAGGTTAATCGAGCGTTTTATGGACAGATTAGGCATCGGGCGGGCGACGATTATCGGCAGTTCATACGGCGGCGCGGTCGCCTTGACGGTTGCGCTCGATTACGCCGAACGAGTCGAAAAACTCGTGCTTGTCGGCGCGGTTATCAACGACGAAGTGAAAAAACAGCTTCTTTATAAGTTGGCGACGATTCGCGGCGTCGGCGAAATTTTCTCGCCTTTTCTGATTGACTCGAAAAGGTTTTTGAAAAGACGTATGCGCGGAACAATCTGGTCTTCCAATCATCACCTTATTACGCCGGAGCGCGTCGAAGGCGTCAGGCGACCGTTGCGGGCGGCAAACGCGCACCGCTCGGTTTTGGCGACGGCGCGCAAATGGGACGCCAGCCGCATCGAGCGGGACGCCTACCTTATCAATCATCCGACGCTGATTCTGTGGGGCGACCACGATACGGTCGTGCCGATTCACAACGGCGAAAAAATTTACGAATCAATCCTAAATTCGCGCTTCGTCGTCTTTAGAGACTGCGGACACGTTCCGCAGGAAGAAACGCCCGACAGCTTCATCAAAGTCGTCGGCGAATTTTGCCG
>JALZOE010000344.1 GCA_030857325.1 Acidobacteriota bacterium | reverse complement strand
CTTATTCGTTCGCCGATTTTCTGCTCGGCTTGCCGGACACGACTTCCAGACAAATCGGCGCGGAACCGGCGGACACGGTTGGCACGCAATACGCCTTTTTCGCGCAGGACAACTGGCGCGTAACCAATTGGCTGACGCTCAATCTCGGTCTGCGTTACGAATATCAGACGGCTTTGAGCGAAGCGACCGGAAGGCTTGCCAATCTGCTGATTGACGGAAACAGAGGAACATTGGTTTGCCCGCAGGAAGTTCGCAATCAGGCGACCGGCGCGGTAACTTGTGTCTCCGCCGCGTCCGTCGGTTTGCCGGAAACGCTCGTCAACGCCGACAAAAACAATTTCGGTCCGCGCGTCGGTTTCGCGCTGCGCCCTTTCAAAGACGACAAAACCGTCGTTCGCGGCGGCGCGGGAATTTATTACAGTCTCGAAACTTTCAATCCGATTCGCCAGCAGCTTGCCGTCCAATCACCGTTTTTGAATCGCATCAATTACGCCCGCAACAGTTCCAGTCTGCTGCTGCTCTCGCTCGCCAACCCGTTTCCGGGCGGAACTGCCGAAGGTACGCCGCGCGGAATCAATCCCGATTACAAACAGCCGGAAATTTATCAATACAATCTGACAATCGAGCGCGAGCTTTTGAGAGATTTGGTTTTGGAAGTCGGTTACGTCGGCTCGCAGGGCAGACATCTCGGTTTGCGCTACAATATAAATAATCCGGTGCCGACCGGAGTTGTCATCGGCGGCGTTCCGCAGACAGCCCGCCGTTTTAGTGCGCAATACGGCACGGCGACGATTCAATATCAAGACCAATTCGGCAATTCAAGCTATAACGCACTGCAAACGTCTCTCCGGCGGCGGGCGGCGAACGGGCTGACTTTGCTGTTGTCATATACTTTTTCAAAATCAATTGATACGGGTTCTTCGACAAACAATTCGACGACCGGCTCGCAGCAATTTCCGCAGGATATTCGGGACATTTTAGGAACTCAGCGCGGACTGTCGGATTTTCACCGCAAACATCAATTTACCGGCTCTTTTAATTACTCATTACCGTTCGGGAAAGGGCGCGGATTTTTTAGTGATGCCCGCGGTTTGAGGCAAACCCTGATTGGCGGCTGGCAGTTGAACGGCATCGTGTCGGTGCTTTCGGGCAGACCGTTTACGCCGCAATACTCGGCGGCGGATGTCTCGCAGCAGCGACCGGATATTATCGGCGACCCGTATGCCAATATCCCGGAAGGTTTGCTGTTTAATCCGGCGGCATTTCGTCGCCCGACGGCGACCGGCGGGGAAGTTGATTTATTCGGCAACGCCGGACGCAATATCTTAATCGGACCGAATTTCAGAACCGTTGATTTATCCCTGTTGAAAAACGTCCGCCTGCGGGAAAAAACACGCCTCCAATTCCGCGTCGAAACATTTAATTTGTTCAACACGCCGAATTATCAGGTGCCGGTGTTTCAACTCGACAACGCCAACGTCGGGCGCGTTACGCAAACCGCCACCGAAGGACGCGAATTTCAATTCGCGGTGAAATTGTTGTTCTAAAGCATCAAATGAAAGACGGTTGATTAAATTTTAGCCGTCTTTCATTTTATAAATTGCCGCTAGCTTTAGCTAGTGGAACAGATGGGGAAAGATAATCGGCTTTAGCCGAATTCCTTTTGACAAAATTCCTTTTGGCTTCAGCCTAATTTGTGCTAAAGCAGAAAGGATAATTGATTTTTTAATTTCTATTCGGCTAAAGCCTTTTGTCTTGCTATGCATTATCCACTAGCTAAAGCTAGTGGCAATTGAAAAAACAAAATATCAATAGAATCTGGTTTTATATTTTATGTTAAAAAATTTCATTGCAATTTTTCTGATTTTTCAAATTTCATCGGTTTCTTTTGTTTTTGCTCAGGATAGACAAGAGCTTGAAGCCGAACGCGCTGCCAACGCTAAATTAAAAGGCGAACATCCGCTCGTCGGACTTGCTAAAACAAAGCCGTCGCAGTTAAAAAAAGAACTCATCGGCGTTCACCCGCGCGTTTTTCTGACGCAAAGTGAGATTGACGCGCTCAAAAACAAAGCTCAAACCAACAAAGAATTATGGCAGACGGCTTTGAGCCGCGTCCGCGCTTTAACAGTGGAGCCGCCCGCGCCGCCCGCCGAAGAACGCCGCGTGCAGAACGAAGTCGGTTTGGGAATCGCCGAAGCCGCTTTTATTTACAAAATTACGGGCGATAAAAAATATCTCGACGCGGCGAAAAAATATATGGACGCGGCGGTTTCCTACGACGTTTGGGGTTATTCGTATAACAAACCGAATGTAGATTTGGCGGCGGGACATCTGCTTTACGGAATGGGTTGGGCGTATGATTTGCTTTACGACGATTTGACCGAAGCCGAACGCGCCAAATACCGCGAAAAGTTAATCAAACAAGCGCGTCTGCTTTACGATTTTTTCAAGCCGAAATCCGGCAAAACTTACGCTTACAGTCAAAATCATACGTTTATTCCGATTTCCGGTCTGGCGGTAACGGCTTACGCTTTGATGGGCGAAACCGAAGAAGCGAAAGATTGGGCTTCGGTTTCACGCGCGATTTTCGACAGAGTTTTGGCGACGTATTCGCAAGACGGTTATTTTTATGAAGGAATGGAATACTGGATTTTTTCCACGCCCTGGCTCGTGCATTATATGGACGCGCATCTTCACGCAACCGGCGAAAATCTCTATGAAACGACGCCCGGATTTAAGTTAGCGCATAAATACGTCGCTCACGCGACTTTGCCCGGCGGCGAATTTAATTTTGATTTCGGCGACATTTACGCCGGAAATTTGACGCGCTCGCGGCAGGGCGACGATTATGAACGTGAAAGAATCAACGGAAAATTTCGCACCAATTACAATATTCTTTATAATTTGGCTTCGCGCTACAATAGCGGCGAAGCACAAGGTGTGGCGAATTGGCTGAAAAGCAAAGGACAAGTCAACGCCGAAGAGATATGGACGTTTATCTGGTTTAATCCGCAGATAAAACCTGTTCCGATTGAGCAACAGCAAAGGTGGCATTATTTCCCCGACCACGACGTTGCTTACTGGCGCAGTTCATGGAACGACGACGCGACGGCTTTTGCTTTCAAAGCCGGACCGCCCGAAGGACACGCGGCGGCGGAAAAAGTAAAGGCGTTTCCCGACTGGCGGCTTTCGAGCGGACACGCGCACCCGGACGCGGGCGGTTTTATCATCTGGGCTGGCGGCAAATATCTGACGGGCGATTCGGGTTACGCCGGAATTCCTCTGACCGAACATCACAACACGCTCGTTTTCGGCGGCAAAGGACAGGCGAAAGAAGGCAAAGGTCACGACGTTTTCGCCGGTGTTTCATACGAAAGACTCAATCAAATTCGGATATTAGACGCGAAACTGTCGGGCGAAAAAGTTTTGATTACGGCGGATTTGGCGGCGGCTTACGAGCCGGAAGTCGGCGTTAAAAAATTTATCAGAAAATTTGAATTTACCGCGCCCGATAAATTTGTCGTCACCGACGACGCGGAAACAAACGCGCCGCAAATTATCACGGCGTTTTTACACGCCGACAACGCAATCGAAAAAGTTTCGGGTAACGGTTTTTTATTTGAACCGAACGGCACACCAAAGTTGTCAGTCGAAATTATCGAGTCTTCGCCAACCGAAACAAAAATCGAAAAAAACATTTTGACCGCGCCCGGCAGACCGGGAAGCGTGGACAAAGGAACACGCGAAGAACGCGGTGTGCGGCTGGCAATTTCAACCGGAAAAAAAGTAACGAATGCGAAATTCGTAACGCGGCTTAAAATCGTTAAATGAATGTTTTGGAAATTAAACCGAAAGCCGGATGCCGTTGGGATTTGACAGCTTTTGGCGAAATTTTGCTCCGATT
>JALZOE010000343.1 GCA_030857325.1 Acidobacteriota bacterium | reverse complement strand
ACGCGCTGCTGACCGCGTTTTTCGCCCGACTGCCTTATTTAGTCGCGGGAATTATCGTCTTATTCGTCTTCTGGCTTGTCGGTAAAGTCGTCAGAAGCATTTTTCTGGCGGCATCAACAAAGACGAATCTCGATTTTCGACTGAAGATTCTTTTTAGTCGCCTTATCGTCATTTCGATATTTATTCTCGGCATTTTCATTGCGCTAACCATTTTTATTCCGACGTTCAGCTTCGGAAGTTTAATCGCGGGTTTGGGTTTTACGTCGTTTATCGTCGGTTTCGCGACAAAAGATATTTTGAATAATCTGCTGTCCGGCGTTTTGATTTTGTGGAAACAACCATTTCAAATCGGCGATTATATTTTCGTTAAAGACAAAGAAGGACGGGTTGAATATATCGGCGTGCGCGCCACGACTTTGAGAATGGACGACGGCGAAATGATTTTGATGCCGAACGGCGATATGTATTCGACGGCGCTCGTCATTCGCGGCGCGAGCAGTGAGCGCCGTATGAAACTGGAAATCAGCATCGGCTACGACGCCGACATCGAACGCGCCAAGACAAGTATTTACAATGTTTTGCAAAGAGTCGAAGGCGTTGTCGCCGAACCGCAGCCGAGCGTTTTCGTTACCAAATTAGCGGCGGAAGGCGTCGGACTTTCGATTTTATTCTGGATAAAAACCTTTGAGAACAAACCGCTCGAAGTTTTCGACCGCGTGGCGACGGGAATCAAAAACGCTTTGAACGACGCGAAAATCGAATTGTATCCGCCCGCCTCAATCGCCGTGCAGAATCCCGATAATGAAGCTGCATCCGACCAGCAGGAAGCGAAAGATGATTTTAATTTGTAAAAATAAAAATTGGTTTCCCGTAAATTAAATAATCGTCGTTACGATTTCCCGAATACTTCGCTGCAATTCCCGGTCGTCGGTAATCGGCGAAATCAGAGCGACTTCCGCCGCGTCGATTGGAGAAATTCCTTTGGCAATCATCTGCGCCGCGTAAATCAAAAGTCTTGTCGAGACGCCTTCTTCAAGCCCGTGTCCGCGCAGATTTCTCACCTTTTGCCCGATTGTTACCAAATCTCTCGCCATTGCCGCATCGATTCCGCCTTCTTTGGCGACGATTTCCGTTTCCGCTTCGGCGTTCGGGTAATCGAATTCCATTGCGACGAATCTTTGTCTGGT
Organism: Acidobacteriota bacterium; assembly: GCA_030857325.1. Taxonomy (GTDB): domain Bacteria; phylum Acidobacteriota; class Blastocatellia; order Pyrinomonadales; family Pyrinomonadaceae. The sequence goes on along the minus strand of JALZOE010000343.1, from coordinate 2,721 downwards.
CGATTGTTTTAAATCCTTTAAAATCGATTGATAACCCGGATTGTAAGAGACGACGAGCATAAATTCCGGCGGCGCTTCGACAATCGTTCCGAGCTTTTCAATCGGCAGGCGGCGGCGATGGTCTGTCAGCGGGTGAATAATAACGACGGTATCTTTGCGCGCTTCGACAACTTCGTCGAGGTAACAAATCGCGCCGCTTTTAACCGCGCTCGTCAGCGGTCCGTCGTGCCAGACGGTTTCGTCGCCTTCGAGCAGAAATCGCCCGACCAAATCGGTCGAAGACAAATCTTCGTGGCACGCGACCGTTACGAGCGGGCGATTCAATTTATGCGCCATAAACTCGACAAACCGGGTTTTCCCGCAGCCCGTCGGACCTTTGAGCATCACGGGCAGACGCGCTTGGTATGCGGTTTCAAACAGCTCGACTTCCCGCGCGACCGGCAAATAATACGGCTCGCTTTCGACCGCGAATTTTTCTACTGCTAATTCCATAAATAATTATTTTTTTTAGATGTATAAATGCGAAAGGTAATCTTAACATTCGCCGAAAAATGTTAGCAAACAACCGATTAAAAAGGGTAAGCATTTTGGAATGCGCTTTTTCTTTTCTGCTTTGTTTGCCGTATTATCTTACAAATTCCGCGCGCATCTTTCCGGCAATGAATTTGTAGATTTATGATTTTGGATATTGTAGAATCAATCGAAGGCGTGCCGATTCGCTTAACCGACGAGCGATGGGAACATATCTGCTCGCATCCGAATATGAGCGGATTTTACGAAGCGGTATTACAAGCCGTCAACAATCCTGAATTTATTCTGCACGGGCAACGCGGCGTGAAAACAGCCGTTCTAAACGTCGGCAAAAGAAAATGGCTTCACGTAATGTATCGTGAACTCGGCAAAATGGACGGTTTCATTGTTTCGGCTTTCATTGACGATGATTACGATTCTAAAATAATTATATGGCGACGCGATTAGCAGAGAACAAAACCGACGAGAAACAGCTTACCCGATTAGCTCAGAAACGCGTTAAACTTCCTCTCGAATGGCTGGAAATGAAATACAACAGTGAAGTTGACGTTTTATTTATTCGCTGTTCGGCAAATAAATCGGTGAGAAGTAAAGGAGATGTGTGGAACGGAATTATCTACGATTACGACGCGCAAGAAAATCTCGTCAGCATTGAAATAACCGATTTATACGGCGTGTTCGTTTAATCTTTAACCACTTAAATTATAAAAAGGCTGAAGCCGTTAAAGAATATTATTTTCTTTTATTCGGGCTTCAGCCTTTTGTTTTTTAATCGCAGCCTTTTTTATTTTTCCGAATAAAACATTATGTTAAAATTTAGCAATTATGGGACAAATAATTATTGACGTGCCGCAGCGCGGCGTGAAACGTCGCTACAAATTGGACGACGCGAAATCAGCCGAAGAGTTGTTGACCGCTTTGCAGGAGAAAGCGCAGCGCATAAAAGTGAATCCTGAAAAATTGAGCGCCGAAGATTTAGCCGACGTTCGCGCCGCAAAACGCGCGCGGCAGGAAAAAGGCTTTCTGACAGTCGAACAGCTTAAAGCCGAGCTAAATCTATGATTTATACCGTAATTTTTAAACCCTCTGTTGCTAAACAATTGCGGCGCATCAACAATAAAGAGCAAAAAAAAATAGTTGCCGCCGCCGAAAATTTAGCTTCTGAACCAAGACCGCACGGTTATAAAAAATTAGTCGGCGGCGAAGGCTTTTATCGGATAGTAATCGGCGATTACCGGATAATTTATGAAATTGACGATGATGTTTTAATCGTCAGCGTTTTGCGCGTCGCCAAACGCAACGAACGGACTTATTGATTTTGAGGAGACTAAAACAATGAAAAGATTATGTTGCGTTTTAATAATGATATTTTCTGTTTTTACAGTCGAGACGTTTTCAAAAGAATGGAATGGAATCACTCCTTGTGTAACAACCCGCTTTAAAGCGGAAAAACTATTGGGCAAAGACGACTTGCCAAAATCAGAAATCGCCATTTACAAATATAAAAAATCTCGTGTGTCCATTGATTACGACAGAAAAGATGATAATGATTTTAATAAAGATGTTGTCAGAAAGATAAGAGTGCGACCGGACAAAATTATAACTTTAGCTAAATACACAAAGAAGATTCCAAATTTTCAAAAGGATTATTTGAAAACAAAAGTAGATGACAAAATTTCGCATCTCACTGGTCTAGCTGTTTATCGTAATTGGACTGAAGGTTTTGAAATTTGGGTTCAGAAAGAACAAGATACCGGAGACTAAGAAATAATAGGTAGTTTTAGTTATTTTGATGAAAGTTGTTGGTAGTTTTGTCGTTATGGTATTGAACAATTCGATTATTCGCCGCCGTATGTTATGTTTTAATATTGTTCGCAAAATCTTTTGAACAGCGATTTTAACTTGTATGTATGAATTTGCAGTAACGCCGGCGATAACGCAGCTTCGGCGTCCGGGAGTTTTGATTGCGGCGGTTGAACCCGACGGTTTGGCGCGGGAATTGGAACTCGCGGCGGGCGATAGAGTCGTGCGTGTGAACGGGCGGGCGGTGCGCGATTATCTCGATTTTCGGTTTCAGACGGCGGGCGAAACCGAGCTTGAATTGACGGTCAAAAAACCGAACGGCGAAACGTGGGAACTCGAAATCGAGCGCGAAGAAGGTGAAGATTTCGGCATCGAATTTGAACAAAT
>JALZOE010000342.1 GCA_030857325.1 Acidobacteriota bacterium | reverse complement strand
CGGGGAACGTGTAAATCTCACCTTTGTTGGCGTCGTAGGCGAGACCGGCGGCGCTTTTCGTTTCGGAGAATTTCAGCCCTTGCGCGGCGGGCGGATTCGGGTTGCCAGGATGCGTAACCCGGTTGAAACCGGCGGCGGTCAGGCGCGCGGCGGTCGAGCCGACACGTTGCGCGCCGTCAAAGGTCTTTTCGAGAGCGACGCGAGTAACGGCGGCTTGGAATTGAAACGATTTGACGGCGATGTTTTGCGTAACTTCCGCGCCTCTGATGACGGTCGAGCCGACGGTTTCCGCGCCGTTGACAAAGTTTGAACCAACCTTTTTCGCGCCGTCCAAAACATCGTCGCCGAAATCGTTTATACCGTGAACCGCATTGCCGCCCGCGCGCTTGATTGTATCCAAAAATGACATCGCCCAACCTCCGAAACTTTTTAATTTTTACTTTTTTAGTTATCGGCGGTTTGAGGAAAATGTTTCCTGTAAAACGAAAAAAATATTGAAATTTTTTTCGCCAAAGAACAATTTTTGAAAAAATACGGGCTGAATCCAAGATTTATAATGCGGCTTATGCTTCATACAATCCTTAAATTAAAACCATTTTCCTTTCACATCTTTCAAAACAACCTGCGCCGTGTTGTAACCTGACGCGGCAAAAACGCCGCCGCCGGGATGCGTCGAAGCTCCGGTTAGATAGAGATTTTTAATCGGCGTTTTGTAGGCGGACATTTCCGGCAGCGGGCGAAAGAGAAACATCTGGTCGAAATCCATTTCGACGTGCATCACGTTTCCTCGCAATAAGCCGAGACGCTGTTCCAAATCTAAAGGCGATTGGACAAAGCGTTCGATGATTGAATTTTTCACGTTCGGCGCGTAGGCGTTTACCGCGTCAATCAATCGGTCGGCTTCGCGTTCCTGAATGTTTTCCCAGCGCTCGCCGTTTGATAATTCGTATGGATAATACTGTCCCCAAATGAAAAGCGTGTGTTTGCCCGCGGGCGCGAGCGTCGGGTCAACCGATGAAAAAGTCATCGCCAGCGCGGACGGATTTTTCGACGGAATGCCGTTCAGATAATCGGCGTAGGATTTTTCGAGGTAATTCATCGAAGGACACAAAAGCTGCAAGCCTCGATGACAATCGGCGGAGTTTCCGCCGTTCGGCGCGGCGGTGTAATCGGGAAGCTCAGAGACGGCGCACCGGACAATCATTCCGAAACCGTTGCCGATTCGCACGTTTTCGATGCGTTCGGCTAAACCTGCGGGCAGATTTTCCGCGCCGATGAGTTTTAGAAAAGTCGTGTGAACGTGCGCGTTTGAAACGATGCGTTCGGCTTCGATTCTTTCGCCGTTCTGCAAAACAATCGCTTTTGTTTCGCCGTTTTCGACTTCGATTTTCTCAACTTCGGCGTCGAGCCGAATTTTGCCGCCGTGATGTTCGAGACAGCGCGCCATTGCCTGCGTCAATGCGCCGCTTCCGCCGCGCGGACGTTTCACGCCGCTTTTGTGAATCATCGAATGCCAGCCTAAAAAATCACCGCTCGCCATCGCCGTCGGCGGCGGTCCCGACTGCGCCGCCAGCCACGCCATCGCCGCCCGCAAGCCTTCGTGTTTGAAAGTTTGTCTGACGAGCGCGCCGTAACTCGTCATCAATTTGCGAACCATATCCACTGGATTTTCCGATTTTGTGCCGAAAACCATATGCCGTCCGAGATTGAGCATCGTCGGCGGTTTCAAAAATGCGGCGAAGACGCCTTCGTTTAATTTTTCCCATTCCGTAATGAATTTTTTATAGCGTGTCGCGTCTTCGGGCGAGATTTTCGCAATCGATTCGCACGTTTTATCAACGTCGCGCCAGAAATAAATCGCGCCTTTCCCGTCCGGCATCGGCGCGAACGCGAACGGGTCGCAATCAATATAAACCAAGCCGAATTTTTCCAACTCCAATTCTTTCACAACCGGCGTCAGGTGAATCATAATATGCGCCGACGAACCGACATCAATCTTGTAGCCTTCAATCAAATCGTCCTGCGTGCAGACCGCGCCGCCGACAATGTGCCGACGCTCTAAAACAACAACTTTCAAACCGGCTTTCGCCAGATAACACGCGCACGTCAAGCCGTTGTGTCCGCCGCCGATAACGGCGACATCGTAAGTTTCTGAATTTTGGTTCATTTCTTTTGACCGGAAATCAAAATAAGGTCAATTGTTGAAAAGCGGTATTCGGGCGCGGCGTGTAAAGCGTGGAACTATCGGTTGCGCTTTTCGTCAAAATTACAATTCTATTGGTATTCGTGCCTTTTTCATTGTTTTTTACGCCCCAACAATTTGCCGTTTTGGTGAAATTTTGGGCGTTTATTAAAATGCAATCGGCGACAAATCCGACTTCGGACGCGATTCTGACAATTTCATTTTCAAGTAAAAGATTGCCTTTGTGAACTTCGCCGACTTCAAACGCGATTACGCCCGAAGATTTCAAAACACGGTAAAATTCGCGCAACGATGATTTCATTTTGTCGAGCCAATCATCAAGATTTTTTATCTGCCAACAAGAATTTTCCTCAATTTCAGCATTTGCCAACCACATTCGCAACCAATTGTCTTGACGATAATTAACGACATCCAAAAACGGCGGCGAGGTAACGATTAAATCAATTGTTTCGTTTTTGATTTCAGGTGTTGAATCAGCCGAACCAATGTTTATTTGAAACGGAGTTTGTCCGTAATTCGGCGACAGTTTAACGCGTAAAAGTTGGTGCGATTTACGATAAATAATTTCCTTTGTATTTCGATATTCAGGTGTTTGATTGCACTTTTCGTTGATTCTTTGCTGCGATTTGACCGAAGCAGCTTGATTCGGCGGCAGAGTATAAACCGAGAAAAAGCCTTTGGAATGTCCGGTCAAACGATTACACGCCACCATTTCAATCCAAGAGTCAATTTTATCGAATTTATTATTTTCGCGTCTTTCGGCAAAATACTTGCGCCAAGCCAGAATTTCCGAAAGCGTCTGATGATTAAAGAAAACTAATAACTCCGAATCGTCGCAAGAAAATTTTTCCAAAAAAACTTCGTCTAGTCTTTGTTTTATTTCAAAGATATTCGGCGGCGAAAGACGCGGCGCGGTCAAGATTTCGGATAACGGATTAACATCGTTACCGACGACGCGCCGACCGAGTAAATTCGCTTCAATCAAAGTCGTTCCGCGTCCGAGAAACGGGTCATAAACGACATCGTTTTTCTGCGTTAGTCTTTCAATAAAAAATCTTGGTAGTTGCGGCTTGTAGCATGCTCGATAAGAAATTTCGTGAATCGAATGACCGCTGCGCTGTTTCGCCGTCCAAAACTCGTTTTGATAAACAGGCACAATCGTTTCACCGAAATTTCGCTGTTCGATGATTGTTCCTGCGCCAAATTCGGAGAAAGCAGCGAGTTCGGCGCGAAATTCACTCAAGCCCGTTTTCGATTTTGTTTTTTCGACTATTCCAACCATTTAATTTCAAAACACGATGCTTTTATGAGTTCCGCTTGCCAGCATTTTATGATTGACCGATGCCTCCAGACGAACGCTGACTTGCGTTATTGGTTCAATAAAATCAAGTCTTAAAGCCTCAATTTTCGCCGCTCCGACTTCACTTTGATAGACTACCGTACAAAGCAGATGATAAATAGGCAGCGTAAATTTTTGACGCAGTTTTTTGGAAGATGAAGTCAAAACTCGGCGGTTTGAATCTTTTGGATTCCAGTTGCCCGTCGCTTTCATTTCGAGCGCAATCTGTCTGAAATCGTCTTTTGCCAAAATTCTATCGGGATAACCCGCGCCCGAACAATTTTCAATCTCGAAAGTTTTTAAATGTTGGTTCAGTTCTTTGATTGCGACCATTTCAACTTGATTGCCGACGGATTGATTAGTCAAAT
>JALZOE010000341.1:3100-3916 GCA_030857325.1 Acidobacteriota bacterium | reverse complement strand
ACAACGCGCGATTTGATAATACTTGTCAAAACCCGAAATCATACAAAGCTGTTTCAATATCTGCGGCGACTGCGGCAGCGCGAAGAATTTTCCGGCGTGAATCCGCGACGGCACGACGAAATCTCTCGCGCCTTCGGGCGTTGATTTAAGGAGAATCGGCGTTTCGATTTCGATAAAACCTTGCGCGTCCATAAACTCGCGGATTTTCGCAATGGTTTTCGCGCGCATTCGGATATTGTTCTGCAATTGCGGGCGGCGCAAATCTAAATAACGATATTTAAGGCGCAAGTCTTCCGAGGCGAGATTTTCCGAACCGGCTACTTCGAGTTGAAACGGCGGAACTTTCGCGTCGTTCAAAATCAAAATCTCGCTCGCATAAACTTCAATTTCGCCCGTCGGCAATTTTTTGTTGATAGTTTCGGGCGTTCGCGCGACGACCGTTCCTTTGACGGCAATCACAAATTCACCGCGCAGATTTTTTGCTTTCGCGTGCGCCTCGCTCGCGGTTTCTTCGCTGACGACAACTTGCGTGATGCCTTCGCGGTCACGCAAATCAATAAACGTGAAAATCCCGAAGTCGCGTTTCTTCGCCGTCCAGCCCATTAAAACAACCTGCTCGCCGACGTTTTCAGACTGCAGCTCGCCGCACATATGCGTGCGCTCCAAATTTCCTAAAGTATCCAACATAAAAATCTCTCAATAAAATTTATCAAACAAAATAAAAAACGCCTTTCGATTTGGCGACAAACGAAAGGCTCTCCGGCAAAATATCTTGTCAGAAGCCGTTTCAATTATTATCGTCGTTAAATCGAACTG
>JALZOE010000341.1:0-3090 GCA_030857325.1 Acidobacteriota bacterium | reverse complement strand
ATCGAACTGCGTTCATAAAATCTTAAAAATAAAAACCGTGCAAATAATACAAGAAAATCGCACTAAAAAGCAACAAGCGAGATAAAACAATAATTTGCCGCACGAAATTTTTAAGTTAAGATATTTAGCAATATGCGCTTTGTTTTCTCACGTCTCTTTTTTATTCTTCTCGCAATCGGTTTTGTTCCGCTTTCGCTGTCGTGGAGTTTCCCCGCGCTTCGCTACGCGGTTTTGGTTTATGATATTTTGCTTGTTCTGCTTGCGCTGTTTGATTATTTTACGAGCCGTAAACTTCCAGAAGAATTAACAATTTCGCGCGAATTCGACAAAAGATTCGCTATCGGCGACGCGAATCAAATAAAACTTCATATCGAAAATCGAAGTCCGAAAACATTTGACCTGCAAATCAAAGACGAATTTCCGCCGGAGATGCGTCTTTCGGAAACTCGTGAAGCAAAATTCAAAATCGAAGGTCAAACTTTTGCCGATTTTTTTTATAATTTAACTCCGCTGCGACGCGGACGATACGAATTCGGCAAAACCGCCGCGCGTTTTCTTTCGCGCTTCGGACTTGTTTGGTGTCAGACGGATTTGGGCAAAGCCGAAACTGTCAAAGTTTATCCGAATATGCGGCGGGCGCGTGAAATGGAATTGAAAGCACTGGGCGCGAATTCTTACCTCGCCGTTCAGCGCAAAGCCATCCGGCGCGGCGAAGGGCGCGAGTTTGAATCGATGCGCGATTACGTGCGCGGCGACGAGCAACGGCATATTTCCTGGACGGCGACCGCCAGACGTTCAAAATTGACGACGCGCCAATATCAAATCGAGCGCGACCAGACAATCATTATCGCTCTGGACGCGGGACGTTTGATGACGGGCAGAATCGGTGACGAAACAAAATTCGACACGGCGATTCACGCCAGCCTCGCGTTGATGTCGGCGGCTTCGCGCGGCGGCGACAATTGCGGAATGGTTGTTTTCGGGCGAAATATTAAAAGGTTTTTGCCGCCAAAAAAAGGAATCGGACAGACCGACGCGGTTTTGGAAGCACTCCACGATTTAGAACCTGAATTGATTGAGCCGTCTTACCAACGCGCTTTCCAATTCATCGCGGCAAATTCCAAAAAGCGTTCATTCGTCGTAGTTTTGACCGATTTGGTTGATAAAGAAAGCTCTAAAGAATTGATAAACTCGCTCAAACTTCTTCGTCCACGACATCTTCCGCTCGTCGTAACAATCGGCGACCGAGACTTAAATCAAACGGTCAGCGAAATTCCAAAGGAATTAAAAGATGTTTTCACGCAAAGCGCGGCGGAAGAAATTATTCATCAAAGAGAATCGGCTTTGCGGCTGGTCGAAACTTTGGGCGGTCTCGCGCTCGACGTAACGACTAATTCGCTCGCGCCGAAACTGCTTGAAACTTATTTGCGCGTTAAAGAAAGAGGCTTACTTTAAGTCTGGAACAAACAACCATTTTCATTTATGCCATACCCATATTTTGTCGATACCAAAATAAAACTAGATTTATACCAACTTAACGACGGGCGATTTCAAATGAATAAGCAAGGCAATATAGCCCCATTAATGTGTGGTTTTGGATACGTTATTATTGAGAATAAATTTGCAGATTATTTAGACTTGCTGGATATTCCGAATATTGAATTACAAAAGGTCATTATTTGGAATCGTCAATCGAACGAAGAATATAGAAACTAGACCTCTTGCAAAAGTAGTGTAAATAAATAAAGTAGAGTCATACAATTTATGCTCTACCAAAAACTGAAAAATCTGTCCGTCGCTAATTTCAAACGATATTGCGGTGTTGACCGTAAAACTTTTGACAAAATGTGTGACACGGTTCGTCGCAAAAGTGCTGCCCAACGCTTGATTGACGGCAGACCACCGAAATTGGCAACCGAAGACCAAGTTCTTTTGACTTTGGAGTATTGGCGTGAATATCGGACGATGTTCCACATCGGCACGAGTTGGGGCATTTCCGAATCGTCGGTTTCACGCATCATCGCACGAGTCGAAGATATTTTGACCGATTCCGAAGAATTTGTTTTACCCGGCAAACGAGGTGCGGATTTATCGCCGAACATAGAAATCGTCGTGGTGGATGTTGCCGAGTCGCCGATTGAACGCCCGAAAAAAAACAAAAGCGATATTATTCGGGCAAGAAAAAGCGGCACACGATAAAAACGCAGGTGCGGGCTTGCAAACGGACGAAACAAATCATTGACACACGGTTTGCCAAGGGAGCGAGACACGATTTTTCGCTTTACAAACACAGCAAAACGGCATTGCCCGAAGCAGTTGAATGTCTTGCCGACAGCGGTTATCAAGGCTTGCTTGAATTGCACGAAAACTCGCGGACACCGTTCAAGAAACCGAAAGGCGGAGAATTGACCAAAGAGCAAAAAGAATTCAACAAGGAATTGGCAAAAGAGCGAGTGGTGATAGAACACATCATTCGGCATTTGAAAATCTTTCGGATATTGGCGGAACGGTATCGAAATCGCCGTCGAAGATTTATAATTCGAGTTAATCTGATTGCCGGATTGTATAACTTTGCTATTAATCATTAACTTACTTTTGCAAGAGGTCTAATCAAATCGGGCTAAAGTATAAAGTGAATTTCAAAGAACTAAAAGATAAAATCTATTTTGTGTAACTGCTTAATTCCCTAATTTCAAACTAACCCTGAAGGAGAACTGAATGAAAAAAATTGTATTCGTATTGCTGGCTTTCGCGGTCGGCATTTTCGCTTTAAGTTACGCGCCTGTCCAAAGCACGGCACAATCTGATAAAACAGATAAAATCAAGAAAGCTAAAAACCCGATTCCGAATCGCTATATAGTTGTCTTGGAAGAATGGGCGACGGGCGAGCCGGGCGAGAATTCCAATGCCGAAGCCGTCGCATTGGAGTTGGGCATTGTCTACGGCGGCAGGATTGATAAAATTTTCAAGCACGCGCTCAACGGTTTTTCAGTCGAGTTAAACGCAAATCAAGCCGAAAGATTAAGCCAAGACCCGCGTGTCGAATTCGTCGAAGAAGACGGCGAAGTTTTTGCAAACACGACGCAGACC
>JALZOE010000340.1 GCA_030857325.1 Acidobacteriota bacterium | reverse complement strand
CCCCAGCGCCGTAATTGCTCGTAAGCCATAATCGCCTGACCGCCTAAGTTTGCGTCCGCGCCCAAACCTTCGAGCAAGCCAGTCATCGCGTCGCGCAAAACCGGATGACCGCCGACGAAATGAACGCGCGAATCGTTTTTATATTCGTCTCGCGCCGCGTCATCAAAAACCAGATACGGACCTTCTTTTAAATGTTCTTGAAATTGCGCGTCTTCGACGTTGCCAATCATAATCGTCGGCGTTCCCTTGAGCCAGATTAAATTATTCAAATCGTTGCGCCGCAGCATCGAATCAATCGCGCTTTTAACGTGACCGATTGTTCCCGCCAGAGAAACGCCCGTGCCGACGAGAAGGTTTATCGGCAAATAATCGAAGCCTTCGTGACCGCCCCACGCCGGAATTTTCACTTCGTCAATTTCCCGTCCGACGTATTCGATATTCGTCTGCGTTCCCAAACCTTGTCGCTCGGCTTCGGCGGCGTATTTGAAGCTGATTTTCGATTTTTCCTGACTCAAAAGGCGGGCAATCGAAACATCAATCGCCACCGGGTCAGCGGACGCTAAAATGCAGCCGCACCAATGCGGCTGATTGGCAATCGGTCCGTCGCCTTCGCCCGCAATCAGCACGTCAACGACGTTCAAATCCGGTTTTCGATGCGCCATAATCTCGACAAATCTTTTTATGGAATCGTCGTCGCCGTGATGAATCTGCCGCCAATTCTGATTGCACGTTCCCATCCAATTTTTCAGCGCGCCTGAAACCGGCTCGTAATGATGAGTTTTTGCTTTCGGGACGTTGATTATTACGTCCGCGTCGAGCAACGACGCGGGACGCGGCACAATCTCGCCGCTCAGTAACTTGACATCACGGTTCGGCGTCGAATCACTGCCCAAATCAACAATCTCCGCGCCTTCGCGTTCGGCAACCGCGGCGACGCCCGTAATTTTCATACACTGAATCGAATCGAAAAACTCGCCGCTCGATTCGCCGACGATAACCCGCCCCGCGCCCGCTTCTTTCGCCAGTCGAACGAGCGCCCCGACAACGAGAGGGTCGGTCGTGCAGCCTTCCTCAGTTCCATAAAAAACCGTCAAATTCGGTTTCAGCAGAACCGTGTCGCCCGCTTTGACGAACTTTTGCATTCCACCCAAAAGGTCAATTGCTTCGCGCACGACTTGCAGAACTCTTTCCGGCGAGCGAGGTTAAGAAATAATTTAAGTGCGCAAGTATATTTACACCGCGGGAATCGTAAATCTTGAAATTAGTAGAAAATTCAAATCTATATCAAAAACCTTTCGCCAGAAAACCGCCGTCGGCAGCAACGCATTGCCCGGTGATATACGAGGCGACGGGCAGACACAAAAACGTAATCATTCCCGAAACTTCTTCGGGCGCGGCGATTTTTCCGAGCGGCGTTCGGGCGACGATTGCCTGCCGCATCTGTTCCTACGCTAAAAGACTTCTTGTCAAAGGCGTTTCGGTGAACCACGGCGCGACGGCGTTAACGCGAATGTTATCTTTTCCCCATTCGACCGCCAAACCGCGTGTCATCTGAATCAGCGCGGCTTTTGTCATACCGTAAATCGTCCCCGTGCCGACGCTGACGATTCCGGCAACCGACGCGACGTTAACGATGCTCGCCGCCGCGCTTTTTATCAAAAAAGGGTATGCCAGCCGTGCCATTTCAAACGCCGAGGTAACATTTGTCTGCCACAAACTTTGATATTCTTCAACGGTGTAATCTAAAGACGCTTTGCGAATGTTCGTTCCGACGTTGTTGATTAAAATATCCAGCCCGCCGAATTGGTTTTCGGCTTCGGCAAAAATCGATTTTCTGCCTTCGTCCGTCGCCGCGTCCGCCGCGATTCCGAAAGCTGAAAAATTTTGCTTTCGCCAATCTGCAACAGCTTCGCCGACTTCCCTCTCGTTTCGCGCGACAATCAAAACTTTCGCGCCCAAATCGAGCAAGTCGACGGCAACCGCCCGCCCGATGCCTTTTGTCGCGCCCGTTACGATTGCCGTTTTTCCGTCGAGCCGCCAGCGCGTATTATTTATCGAATTCATACAAAAATTTCTCAAATCCTGGACGGTCGTTTATAAAAATGATGTTCGAGAGCTTCGCCCGCCGTTACAATCGCCGCGCCGAGCAGGAAAACGTCTTTGAGCAAAAACGCGCCCGTCGAAGTGGCGACGGGCAGCGGAAATCCCGGCACGTTTGACCACGCGCCCGGCGTAGAAAACAAAAAAGTCAGCGTCGTCAACGTCATTACAATTGCGCCGATGCTGCCGACAGCTGAAAGGCGCGCGCTGAAAAAGCGCAACGCAATCAAAATCGCAAAGATTATTTCCGCCGCGCCGATGACGTTTGAAACCGCCTGCACGCTCAAAACCGAATACATCCACGACATCAAAGGACTGTTTGCAACGAGCGGCTCAATGGCTTTTGCTTCCGCCGGATGAAATTTAAATGAACCGTAATAAAGCAAAATCGCAACCAGTCCGTAGCGCAAAACGCCGATTCCGACGTTCATCAAAATACTGCCGAGCCGAGTCTGCGTTTGCGGCGCAACTTCTAAGCCATTTGCCGCCGTTTCGCTTTTAATCACTGTTTCCATAATTTTTCATCTTTTTTGTTGATTTGAAAATCCGTTCAGCTAAAGTATGCCGCAGCACAGCATTTTTATTCCCGAAGCGCCGATGTATCGCTAAAATACTGATTTTCGTGTCGGTGGAATCCTGAAACGGAATAAAAAGCAGAGATTTTGTTATTATTGTTTGGTAAGCAGCGCATAATTAAAAAGGAAGAAATTTAGCGACAAAATTGCGGAACGAGATTTATGTCATTGCAGTATTTAAAAGAAGCGGTCGCCGCCGAAGATTCCGAGAAATTAATTCGTTATGTGCGTCTGCATTTCGGCGACGGCAGCGAAGATAACGGGCGCAAAGAAATTGATAAAGCGTGGATTGAATCCTTAAAATTATTACTCGACGTGCCGGAAACGAGGCGCGAATTTATCTTGAAAACTCTGGCGGAGGAAGACGCGGCAACGCTGGCGCATCTTTTCTTTCACCTGCATTTTTATTTTGTAAAGCGTTCGGGAGAATGGATTCACGATGGACGAGTATAAAAAAAACGATTCGCCGCAGATGCGTCCCGGTTTGTGGGCGACGGTCAACGAACGCTATCCGGGCGCGATGATTTCCAAGAGCGATTTCGTTCCGCCGGCAAAGTTAAAAAAGCCGCTTTCCGAATCGCGTCTTACTTTCGTCAGCACGTCGGGCGTTCAGCCGAAAAACACCTTGCCGTTCGACACCGTGCATCCGGTCGGCGATTACACTTTCCGGCGCGTGCCTTCGGATTCAAAACCAATGGATTTGGAAATTCATCAATTAAAATATCCGACTGCCGGCGCGGAAAAAGATTTGAATGTCATTTTTCCGGTTGAGCGACTTCAGGAATTGGCGAAGGAAAAAATCATCGGCGAGCTTGCGAGAAATTTCTTTTCGTTTATCGGTTACAATATGGACGCGGAACGGTTGGAAAAAACCTTAGCAGAAGACATCGCCGATGCGGTCGAAGCGGAGAAACCGGACGTTTGCCTGCTCGCGCCCGCCTGACCAATTTGCCATCAGAGCATCGCGCTGGTTCAGCGCGCCATCGAAGAGAGAGGAATTCCGACGGTTTCAATATCGGTCGCGCTCGACGTAACAGAACACATCAAGCCGCCGAGAGCGGTCTTCGTCCCTTTTATGATGGGACACCATTTCGGCGTGCCGTTTCACGCGGAATTGCAAAGGCGAATCATTTTGGAAGCCCTGGATTTTTTGACGACGGCGAAGGCGAGCGGCGAAATAAAAATGCTGCCGATAACGTGGGCGCAAGCCAGGCGCGAAGGTAAAGTTATTGAAGAAAAACTCGGT
>JALZOE010000339.1 GCA_030857325.1 Acidobacteriota bacterium | reverse complement strand
CGATTGCCGGGTCGAAAATGCCGATTTTCGCCAGACGTTCGAGTGCCAGAAGAAGAACGGTAATGGCGATGACGGGCGTTCCCAAAATCATTACAAGGCTTGTCGCGTAATGCGCCCAGACAAATAAAGGCATCCGAAACCACGTCATTCCGGGCGCGCGCATCGTGTGAATCGTGACGATAAAATTCAAGCCGGTTAAAATCGACGAAAATCCGTTAATGAAAATTCCCAATCCGACCGCCATTACGTAACTATTTGAAAAAGTCGTGCTGTACGGCGTGTAAAAAGTCCAGCCGGTATCGACGCCGCCCTGCAGAAGCGCGTAGAGCGTGAGCAGCCCGCCGACGATATAAATATACCAGCTTAAAAGATTGATGCGCGGAAACGCCAAATCCTTCGCGCCAATCATTAGCGGAATTAAAAAATTACCTAAAACGGCGGGAATTGCCGGAATCAGGAAAAAGAAAACCATTATAATTCCGTGCTGTGTAAAAACCTTGTTATACGTGCCGGATTCGAGCAAATCGCTCTGCGGCGTCAGCAGTTCCAGACGAATCAGGGAGGCGTAAATTCCGCCCAGCAGAAAAAACGCGGATACCGACAGGAGATACAGAATTGCAATGCGCTTGTGGTCTTTTGTCAGTAGCCAGGATTTTAAGCTGAAACCGTTGTTCAGGTAATTTAACCGCGGCGCGCTTTCGATTTCCTCAATATTTCTTGCATCTACGTTTTGCATATTTCTAGTTACTACCTCTTATTAAATCCCTTGTTCCCGCTTTATCTTTCTCTGTTTGTCGGTTCGGAACGATTCGGCGGCGCGTTCGGGTTGCTGCCCTGACTGTTCGGATTTCCGCGGTCGGCGCGCGGCGCGACTAAGTTTGAATTGGCGTTGCCGGATTGAGTGCCGCCGTTCATTTGATTTCCGCCCGTCGAAGTCGCCGGAGAAGACGACATTCCGCCGCTCGCCGCCGCGCCGGTTGCGCCGTTTCCGCTTAACGATTTGATGTAAGCGACCAAAGATACAAGCTGTTCTTCAGTAACCTGTCCTTTGAAAGTCGGCATAATCGGCTGATAACCTTCGACGATTTGTCCCTGCGGATTCAAAATCGAATTTCTGATATATTCTTCGTCGGCTAAGACGGTTTGCCCGTTAGTCAACTGCTGCTGACTTCCGAAGACGCCCGCCAGTTTCGGACCTCTGCCCTGGTCGGTCAATTGATGACACGAAGCGCAGCCGAGTTTATTTTCAAACAAATCCCTTCCGGCTTCGACCGGCGTCTGTCCCGAAACGCTGCCGCTCAGCCAGTTATCGAAATCGCGCTGTTCCATCACATAAACCCAGCCGCCCATTCCCGAATGATTCAAACCGCAGTATTCCATACATTGAATACGATATTTGCCCGGTTTCGTCGCCTCAAACCAGATAGTCGTGTAGCGACCGGGAACAACGTCGTGTTTGGTTCTGAAATCGGGAACGGCGAAATTATGCAGAACGTCTTCGGTCGTCATCGTCAATTTGACTTTCCGATTGACCGGAACGTGCAGTTCGTTTATTTCCCGCTGTCCGGTTTCGTGCTGAAGTTTCCACATCCATTGTTTGCCGACGACGTAAATTTCCATCGCGTCCGCCGGCGGGCGAAACTGATTGTAATAAACAATCGCGCCGCCGAGAAAAATCGTCATCGAAATGATAAACGGAACAATCGACCAGAACGTCTCCAGAGGAACCGAACCGTGAATCTCCGCGCCGGTCGCGTATTTTTCCTTTTCGCGGTATCTGATGGCAAAGTAAATCAGCGCGACGACAATGCCGACCGTGAAAAACGCGCTGATGCCAATCAGATAGAAATATAAATAATCTACCTGCGCCGCAAAGGTCGAAGCCTGTTCGGGAAATAATGGAACCCACGAATTCTGTTGTTGCATAATCATTAAGCGAGTGTTAAATGGTAAGTTTTATCGTTTCACTTACCACTTATCAACACCTGACATTTTTACAAAATCTATTTTAAATCTGCTTCTTTCCTTTTATTTTTACGCCAGAAAAACAACAGCAAACCGGCAATGCCGATTACCGTTCCAATCGCCGCCAGGCGCAGAACTCTTAAAATCGCCAGACCGTATTTGCCGCTCGCCGGGTCGTAATGAAAACAATATAGAAAAAGCTGCTCCGCCGGATTCCCGATTTTGTGTTCCGACGAATCTATCAGGCTGAATTTTATATCCTTCGGCGAATAATCGATGCCGTAGAGATAGCGCGACAATTTGCCTTCCGGCGTCGCAATCATTACGCCGCCCGCGTGCGCGAACTGTTCGGTTTTCTCGTCGTAAACGTAATTAAATCCGACAGCCTGCGTTACCTTATCGATTTCGCTCTGCGTGCCGGTTAAAAAATGCCAGCCGTTTTCCGCTCCCGCGCGTTTGTAGCGATTCAAATAACTATCTTTCTTATTTTTCGTTAAATCCGGCTTATCGTTTTCGCGCACGTCGAAACTAATCGCGACAACATCGAATTCGCGTCCGGCGTCAAACGAAATACCTTTGAGCGAGCCGGTCAAACCGTTTAATACTTCGTTGCAGAGCATCGGACACTCAAAATAAACAAGCGCCAGAATCACCGGCTTTTTCTGATTAAAATAACTGCCGAGCTTGACGACATTACCGTTTTCGTCCTTAAATTCGGCGTCGAGCGGCAATTGCGAACCGAGTTTCTGGTCGATGCCGACCGTCTGCAACTGCGGCGGCATTCCGCTGCTCACGCCCGCCTGATTCGGGTCATACGTTTTCGGCGCGTAAAGCGGCGAATTGTAATGTTCCGTCTTCTGAGCCGAAACATTTTCCGGCATCAGTAAAATCACCGAAACAAACAAAAGCGTCAGTTTCAAAACTGCTGAAATGCCTGAACTTTTTATCATTTTTATTACCTTTTTACTTATCTTCTTTTATCGCTAGCCATTCTTCCCGCGCTCGAATAAGAAACAATCGAGCGCGATTCGTTGAAAAGTTTCTGTCCTTCTTCGGCGTTGACGCCCGAATTTGTGTTTTGCTCTAAAAGTCTTCTTTCGGCTTCTTCAATCGGCAGCGTTATGACCATTCCGGTTTTTTCGTCCCGCTGTCCTTCAGCCTGCATTTTTTCCCACTGCGATTTTAAGATACGGTATTCCGATTGCGGCGCGCTTAATTCGAGGTTGACGCGACCTCTCTCGGATTCGACGCCGAAACCGGGCGCGGCTTGCAGGCGCGGCTCCGGCGGCAGACGTTCTCCGGCGCTGACCATCATCGGATTTCTCGTGTCCTTTGTCTCGATTGCCTGATTTTCCATCACGTTCAGCAAGACATACATCAAACCGAAAGTAGTTATAACCAAAATAATTAACCCGACTCCGAAATAAATTACTCCGCGCAGCCCGATGATATTCGTCTCGTAGGGTCTATCGTAATTTACAAATGATTTTTCGTGTTTTGCCATAATATTTTTTTCAATGAGCGAATTACGAATTTCAAATTACGAACTATAAAAGTTTTTCTTTAATTCGTAATTCGCTCATTGATAATTCGTAATTATCAATGGTCTTTCCCGTGCGCCACCGCGTTTTCCAAATACGGGTCGTTGACCGGAATGAGCGGGCGTTTCATCAGTTCGCCGAAAAACGCCCACAGCCAGATTCCGCCGACCGCCAGCGGCGCGGCTAAATCCATCCACGTTAAATGAAACGGCGTTTCGTGTCCGCCGTGAACTCCGATTCGCGGACTCGGACCAATTAAATAAAACATATCGACCAGCCGCATCACCAAAATAAATACGCCGATTAAAGCCAGATATTTGGCATCACGCTTTATGTCGCGCGACAAAAGCAGCAGAAACGGGAAGGCGAAATGAAAGACGACCAAAAGAATCCCGATTACGCTCCAGATTCCGTGCG
>JALZOE010000338.1 GCA_030857325.1 Acidobacteriota bacterium | reverse complement strand
ATGGGCGGCAGTCAAGGCGGCGCGTTGTCAATCGTTACGGCGGCGTTGGACGCGCGAGTGAAAACGCTGGCGGTCTGGATTCCCGCGCTCGCCGATATGACCGGATACATTTACGGTCGAGCCGGCGGCTGGTCTCACGCCTTCCGCGAACCGCAAAATCGAACGAAGGAAAAAATTGAAACGTCAAAATACTACGACGCGGTAAATTTCGCCCGAAGACTGAAAATTCCCGGCATTTACACTTTCGGCTATAACGATGAAACCTGTCCGCCGACTTCGATGTTTTCCGCTTACAACACAATCGCCGCGCCGAAAAAACTCGTTCTCGCGCTCGAAACCGGACACAGTTTGACGAACGAACAAAGCGAGCGCGTCAACGGCTGGATGGAAGATTTTCTCAAAGGTAAGTCTTTTGAAGAAAAATGAAACGCCGAACGAAAATACGACTGATTCGTTTCGGCGGTTATTTTCAAAACTATTAACGGGCGAAAGCGTTTGCGCTTTTGCGGGTAAAAACAATCGACATTCGGAACTTTATTAATTTGGGAGGATAAAAAATGAA
Organism: Acidobacteriota bacterium; assembly: GCA_030857325.1. Classification (GTDB taxonomy): domain Bacteria; phylum Acidobacteriota; class Blastocatellia; order Pyrinomonadales; family Pyrinomonadaceae. The sequence continues at coordinate 3,369 of JALZOE010000338.1, read as the reverse complement.
AACGATTTTGAGCGTGATTTTTTTAACGGCTTTCTTTTCGATAGCTTTGCGGGCGCAAACGCCGGGTGTTGAAATAGCCCCGACTTTTCAGGTGATTGACGGTGCGCCGAGTGCTGTCGGCGCGTATTACCGCAAGGTGATTACGCCCAATTCGAGCGTGAATTTAGGCATTTACAGCCGCGACGGAACGATTCCCGAATTCGCGCCGGACAATAATCGTTTTTTCATACAAGAAATAGACGGCGTTGCCGGTTACAGTTTGGCTGAAATGAACGATTATCGTACCGGTTCGCGCGACCGTCCGAGCATTTATCTCGGCGGCAGAAACAACAATATCGAAATTGACGCCGGACTTGCCTGGAACAGAGTTTACGCCATTGTTTCCGGCGTGACGAGAGCGACGTGGACGGAATCGGCGGTCGGTTCAAACCGTGCCAATCAATATTTCATCGAGCAGAGCGGCAGCGTCTTTATCGTCAAAGATTTACAGGGCGTTCAAATCACTTCGGACAGTTATTTTATGCCGGCGGCGAACGGTTCGGTGACAATCGGAACGAAAACTTTGTATCCGAATTTCGCCTTTCGTCCGTATTTTCGCTCGTCGAATCAAACCACGAACGCCGGTTATCACACGATTGCGACTGCCGGCGGCGCGAACGATTCGAGATTTTACGCGGGCGACGCGTTCACGGTGGAACTCAAAATTCTGCAAACCGGACAAATTCGCTTAACGATCAGCGGCGGCGCGGGCGGCAGCGGCGAACTGACGACTTATACGACGACAATCAGTGGTTTCAACGGCGGTTCGCCTTCATTCAAGCGCGTTGATTCAATTGACCAAAAGGGACGCGAAGGTTTTTCGACCGAACCAACCAATGCAACGGTTGTGCGTGGCGGTTGGGGCGTCACTTCCGTTTTAAAAAGCAGCGGAAATCAGCCGTTCGCGGGCAGCGCGGGTTTGACCGTCAAATCCGTCGAATTTTCGCAAAACACGTATAATTATCTTTTCGGTCCAATCGGTCAAGGACGCGCGACCAGAGTTGACGGCAGCGAAGTCATTTATATAAATCCGCCAAATCCTTAAGAATAAATCTAGGTTTTGCGCTTCCTTGGTGCGTCCGCCGATGGTGATTCTTCAAAAGACGGCGGGCGCATCATTTTTATTATCTTCAAAGTTATTCATATACAAAACGCATTCGATTTCTTCGCGACTTGAATTGGAAAATTGATGCTTTCAAACCGAGACTTCTCCTCGATGGAACTGATTGTCTGAAATTTTCCGACCAATCAATTAATGTTAAGCCTATTAAGTCCATAGATTTGCTTCCAGATAATAGGAGAGCAGAAAAAAGCGGGTCTTCCGCACTTTTGATACTGCTGGCGAATTCATTGTAATGGTCAGAAAACAGGCGTAAAATTTCCTCAAATCAACATTTTATGGAGGATTATTGAAATGTCTCTTCGTCCGCAAACAGTTCCGTCCGTTCCCGAAGAAACCGCTCGCATCGCCCGTGCCGCTTTTCCCAAAGGCAATCTGTATATGCAGATTCGGGATGAAATCGGCATTTTGTTGACCGATGCCGATTTCGCAGATTTGTTTCCGTCTCGCGGAAAATCGGCTTATCCTCCGTGGCGATTGGCTTTGATTACAATCTTCCAGTTTATTGAGAACTTGTCCGACCGCGAAGCGGTAGAATCGGTTCGCGCCAGAATTGATTGGAAGTATGCTCTCAGTCTGGAATTGGAAAACTCCGGTTTCGACAGCACCGCGCTCGTGTGAGTTTCGCGCCCGACTCGTCGCCGGCAAAGCTGAGAACTCGTTATTCGACAAACTGCTCGACTGGTGTCGGGGGCGGAAGATGCTCAAAGCGCGCGGCAAACAGCGCACCGACTCCACTCACGTGTTAGCCGCCGTCCGCGGTATTAACCGATTGGAATGCGTTATCGAAGCGATGCGGAATGCCTTGAACGCCATTGCCAAAGAATCACCGGTCTGGCTGCATCAAGTTTTTCAGGAAGAATGGTTAAATCGGTACAGTCCGCGCGCCATCAATGTTCGGATTCCACATTCAACCGAAGGGCGGCGGGAATTTGCCGAAACTGTCGGACGCGACGCACAGGCATTACTGGATGCTGTTTACCATTGGTCGGACTTGCTGGCAGATAAAGAAATCCCCGCCGTTGAAATTCTTCGATGTGTGATAGTGCAGCAGTTTTATGTCAATGAGCAAGGTATCCGTTGGCGGACTGGGATTGAAGGTCTTCCGCCATCAATGGTTTTCATCAATTCGCCATATGATTTAGACGCTCACTACGGAAAAAAGCGGCAATTTCAGTGGACCGGTTACAAAGTTTATTTGACGGAGACTTGTGATGAAGAACTGCCGCGCCTCATTACGAATGTCGCGCACCAGCTCCGCTCCGGTTGCCGATTTTGATTTAACCGAACCGATTCATCAATCATTGAAGAAAAAAGACTTATTGCCCGCCGTTCATTTAGCCGATACCGGATTTGTCGATGCCGAACTGATGCTTGCCGCTCAAAATCAGTATGAGATTGATTTGTTTGGTCCATCGCATCTCGACCAGCAATGGCAAGCGCGAAACAATCCAAAGTTTTCCGGCGAGAATTTTTCGATTGACTGGGAGCGAAAAAGAGCAGTGTGTCCGGCAGGCAAAACCAGTTCCGGCTGGTCCGAAGTGCTGACCGAAACTGCCAAGCAGGTAATCAAAATCAAATTCTCGACTAAGGATTGTCGGATTTGTTTGTTCCGATCTGACTGCACAAAAACTAAGACTCCGGCGCGCCGAACACTGACGATTTTACCTAAAGAGCAGTTTGACCTTCAGCGGGTCGCTCGTGAAAGAGAGAAAACTTGGGAATACAAACGTCAATACCAGCGGCGTGCAGGAATCGAAGGAACGATTTCCCAAGCGGTCAGAGGGTTTGGAATGCGCCATTCGAGATATATTGGAGCGGCGAAAACTCAATTACAGAACGTGATGACAGCGACGGCAGTCAACTTCGTGCGACTTAATAACTGGTTCAACGAAGTGCCGATTGCGCCAACGAGACGACCGTTGTTTGCCAGAGTGATCAGGCAACCGAGGATGTCATAACGAATTCGCCAGCAGTATCACTTTTGGTGCAAGTATCAAGAAAGTTGTAAATTGGCGGTATGCAAGTTTCAACTTTGTCGGCTGATCCGGAAGCAATTCGTATTTTGTCCTTTGCTTCCAATTCAGATTCGATAACTATTTTGGCGCAAACATCGCAGACATTTGGAATCTGCCCGATCTGCCAAAATCGTTCCCGGAGTTTACATAGCAATTATTTGCGCCAATTAACTGATTTGCCGTGGCATGGAG
>JALZOE010000337.1 GCA_030857325.1 Acidobacteriota bacterium | reverse complement strand
GGCTCAACGTTCAAATTTCTTTTCAAAATATCGACATACGGCGCCAGACGGACGGCTTCGGAAATTTCTTCGGAAGCCGCCAGCGTCGTGCCGGCGGAAACGGAAACTTCGCCGACGCCTTTTTCGACTTTTTTCGGCGCCTCGCTCGCCAGACCGGAGGCTTTCAGAATCGACCGCCAAATTGATACTGATTCTTCGGTCTTGGCTTGTTGAAACTCCTTGCTGCTGTCTAAACTTAAATCCTTAACCGCTCTCCGCAAAAGACTTTCGCTGTTTAATAGCTGTAATTGGGTATTGAAATAAGAAGGGTCTTGCGATGCTCCCGACGCGCGGCGGTCGCTCGTTACCAAATCCTGGTTGGCTTGTTCGGAATCGACCTGAACTTTCGCCGTCGCCTGGTAGATATCCGGCTTGCGCGCCATATAAATCGCCGCCAGAGTGGTCATCAAAACGGCGATTCCGATAACCAGCCACAATCTTTTACGAATGGCGCGCCAGTAATCGACTAGTTGAAAGCCTTCGGAAGCGTAAGCCTCGCGATACGCTCCGTAACCGTTGTTGGCGGAAATCGGCGGCTCGAACGGGCGTTCGATTTCGACGGTTTCCAAACGTTTTTGAATAATTTCACGACTGTCTTTCATTAGTTAGTAAAAGTTATGCAGTTGAATGCGGAAACACACTCGACAATCGTGCGTATTTCCGCCAAAAATTGAATTATGGAATCCTATAAAAAAGCGTGCCGATGCTGCCCGTAACGGCTTTGACGAAGCTGCTCGCAAAACTTTTAACCGCATCGGTCGGAACCTCGACAATATCGTTCGGCTGAAGAACCGGGTCGGGCGCTTTTTTATCTTTGATAGCGACTAAATCATAAACGATTCCCAACTTTTGAGCGTTTCCGGCTTCCTGGCGAACGATACGCACCTGACTTTTTTTAGTCGAGCTTAAAATGCCGCCCGCCGCCGCAATCGCCTGCGTCAAGGTTACGGTTTGTTTAAGCGGAATCGGCTTCGGTTGATGAACATTGCCGGTAACATACGCCTGTTCAATTTCCAGAACCGAAACAATGTCGCCCGGTCTCATTACGGGATTGACCTTTCCCTTCAAAACATCGTCTAAATTATAACTGAAAAAATTTACGCTTTCGTCCTCATTATTCGCTGCCGCTTCGCCGTTGGATTCAACTTTGCAGCCGGAAACTCCGCCGACACGGGCGACCTGAACTTTTGAACCGGCTCTTTCGATGTCCTGCCCGCCCGCAAAACTGAGAAGCTCCAGCAAAGTCAGGCGGCGGTTGGTAAAAAAATTGCCCGGTTTTTTGACCGCGCCGATAACCGAAAGCGGCTGTGAATTCTGCTCCTTTACAAAAACCGTAACATACGGGTCGCGCAGGTAGTTTTGCTTGTAGAGATTAATAATTTCGGCGGCAAGCTCGTTTTCCGTTTTGCAGATGGCTAAAATGGAAGCGTCGATGCGCGGCAGGCGAATCCTTCCGGTTTCGTCCATCCTGATATTCGGCTGCGACAATTCTGGATGCTTATAGACAGTTACTTCCAAAACGTCCTGCAAACCGATTCTGTATCTTTCGTCGCTGCGTTTAACGACGGCGACGGCGGGCGTTGTTTGGTCGGCGGTTTTATCGGTTTTCGGCAGATCCTTGATTGTTTCGCCTTTATCGACCGGCTTTATTTCCTGCGCGGAGGTGTCGGAAACCGCCGCTAAGATAAATAAAAACAACAGGCACAAGACCGTTAAAGTTTTAACTGTTTTCATTATTTGGACTCCAATTTTTTTTATATTACAAGATTTTGAAAATTCAAGCCTTTGATTCGGTCATTGAATGAAAAGTTTATCACAAAGTTGGATGCTGCGATTTAACAATATCTTAAAATTTAATTATCTGGCAAATTAAAGTCGGTTTGCACAAGTTTCACCGTTTCAGAGTTTGGATTATTTGAGTTAAACTTTGAAATTCCCGACCGACTCGATTACAAAGCTGAATGTTATGGAAAACTCGACGCCGATGCTGCGGCAGTATCTCGAAATAAAAAAGCGTTATCCCGGAACTTTGCTGTTTTTCCGGCTCGGCGATTTTTACGAACTTTTTAACGAAGACGCGGTTATCGCTTCGAGAGAAATGGAAATCACTTTAACCGCGCGCCACAAAGATTCAAAAAATCCCGTTCCGATGTGCGGCGTTCCACATCACGCGGCGAGCGGTTATATTGCGCGGCTGGTAAGAAAAGGTTATCGCGTGGCGATCTGCGAGCAGACCGAAGAGGCGGCAAAAGGCGTTAAATTAGTCAAACGCGATGTCGTGCGCGTCATCACGCCCGGAACGGCAATCGACCCGCAGCTCGTCGAGTCGAACGAATCGATTTATCTGGCGGCAGTCTGCGGCGCGGGCGAAACTTTCGGCGCCGCTTTTCTCGAATTATCGACCGGCGAATTTTTCGTAACGCAGATTTCCGGCGCGAACGCGTGGGAAGGCGTCCGCGCCGATGTCGAAAGTTTCGCGCCGCGCGAGCTGCTCTTTCCCGAATCGTTAAAAAAATTGACGGAAACTTGTTTTAAGAGCAACTCAAGCGCGCAAACTTCCAATTCTTCAAACGTCGTTTATATTTCCGCCCCGAATTCCGGCGGCTCGACCGCGGCTTTAACTGCGCTCGACGATTGGGTTTTTCACCCGGAAGACTGCGAAAATCTTTTAAAAAAACAATTTAAAGCCCGCGAATTATCAGGTTTCGGCTTGGAAGGAAAAACCGAAGCGATTCGGGCGGCGGGCGCGTGTCTCCATTACGCCCACGAAACTCAGCGTATATCGGCGGAACACATAACGGACGTAAGTTTTTTTGAAGCCGACGATTTTTTGGTTCTTGACGCCGTAACCTTAAAAAATCTCGAAGTCGTCGAGTCCCGAAGCTCGAACCGAAACAGAACGCTGCTCGAAGTCGTCGATGAAACCGTAACCGGAATGGGCGCGCGTCTTCTCCGTTCGTGGCTTCTGCGACCATCAGTAAAAAAGAGCGAGATTCAAACCCGTCTTTCAGCCGTCAGCGAATTGACCGGCACGATTCTGCGCGATAAAATCCGTTTCTTATTAAAAAAGGTTTCCGACCTGGAACGTCTGGTCGGAAGATTGAATCTCGGAACAGCAACGCCGCGCGATTTGGTCGGACTGCGCGACACGCTGTTACAAATCCCGAACATAAATTCGTCGTTATCAGACGCTTCGAGCCTTTTACTGCAAGTTCTTGGCGAAAATATATTCGAGCTGCCCGAAATCCGCGAGTTGATAACAGATGCGATTTGCGACGAGCCGCCCGCCAATATCTCCGAATGCGGCGTTATCCGCGACGGTTTCAACCACGAACTCGACGAGTTACGGCAAATTTCAAAGCAAGCCAAACAAACCGTGGCGGCTTTTGAAGCAGAGGAAAAAAAGCGCACCGGAATTTCCAATCTAAAGATTAAATTCAATAATGTTTTCGGTTATTTTATCGAAATTTCCAAAGGCAATTCGACGCGCGCGCCAGCCGATTATGAAAGAAGACAAACGCTCTCAAACGCCGAGAGATTCACGACGCCGCAGTTGCGCGAGTGGGAACAAAAAATTCTGGGCGCGGAAGACCGCATCAAGGAACTCGAATCGAAGATTTTTCAGGAAATTCGCGCAAACGTAACTGCCGAAACCAAATCCCTGCAATCGACGGCGCGCGCGCTGGCGACTCTCGACGCTCTCGCCGGTCTCGCGCACGCGGCGGTTCATCGAAATTACGTCGCGCCCGTTCTGCACGACGGCGACGAAATCGAAATAAAGGCGGGCAGGCATCCGATTGTCGAAGCGTTTTCCGGCGACGCTTTCGTTTCAAACGACTTGAAAATGAATAATTCCGCCGACCGGCTTTTGATTATCACGGGTCCAAATATGGG
>JALZOE010000336.1 GCA_030857325.1 Acidobacteriota bacterium | reverse complement strand
GACCATTATGATAAAAGTATCTCGTTCCATTGATTTAACCTCGCTTTTGTTAGTGATTTTGTCGTCAACTATTTTAGCGGGTTTCTAATCAATGGAACATTTTTCAAAAAGAGTTGCACATTAGGTACATTGGCTGTTTCGATGGTTAGTTGTCCGCCGTCCGGCATCGCGTCACGGGCGTTGACGACCAGATTCATAATCACCTGCGAAAGCTGTCCGGGGTCAACCTTTACGCGGTCGATTTTCGGATTAAGCACGGTAATCAGTCCAATATCTTCGCCGATAAGCCGTTTGAGCAGATTGATTGTGTCGGTAACGACCTGATTTATATCGAGAATTTTCGGCATCAGCAACTGCTGGCGGCTGAAGGCGAGAAGCTGGTGCGTCAATAAAGCCGAACGCTCGCCGGCTTTTTTTATCTCGCCGATGTTTCGATAAACCGGGTCGTCCTCCTTCAGACGTTTGAGCGCCAGTTCGCTGTAGCCGTTAATCGCCGTCAGCATATTATTGAAATCGTGCGCGATGCCGCCCGCCAGCCGCCCTATCGATTCGAGCTTCTGCGACTGCCGAAGTTGGTTTTCGCTTTTAGTTAAGGCTTCTTCGGCGCGTTTGCGGACGATGCACTGCGAGACAATATCGGCGACCGAAGAGAGAGCGTCAAGCGTGTCGTCGAAAAATTTGCCGTCGGAGAAATTTTCCATTACGCCGAGCAGTTTCTCTTCGACAATCAGCGGATAGCCGACAAAGGTTTTTGTTTCGCCCTCTTCCGTCGCGCATTCGCCGTTTGACTTTTGAGCGTCGGCGCGCACGTCTTTGCTGATATGCGGCTTGCGCTCTCTGGCGATTAAACCGACTTTGGAAGTGCCGACCGGAATCTGCGCCTCGGTCTCTTCGGCGGCGGCGAAACCGGCTGAGGCTTGCAGTTCGAGCATTTTTTCGCTTTTATCGAGCGTCCAGATGCGGGCGAGCGTAACGCCGAGATGTTTTACTATCGCTTCGGCGCAGCGGTCGAGAGTTTGCTCTAGAGCAACGCCCGTTTCGGCAAGCGCCGCGTTGATGTCGGCGCGCAGAGCGATTTGCGCCGCTCGTCTGATTTGTTTTTCTTCGGCTTCCCGGCGCTCGGTAATGTCTGTGTCGGTTCCGACCCATTCGCGAAGTCGCCCGTCTTCTTCAAAAACCGGAACGCCGCGCACTTGAAAAATTCGATAACTGCCGTCGCGCGTCAGCACGCGCCGCTCGTCTTCGTAAATTCCTTTGTTTTCGAGCGCTTCTTTCCACAACCGCGCCGAACGCTCGCGGCATTCGGGATGGAGCGCGTCGAGCCAGCCCCAACTTTTCATTTCCGCGTCGGTTTGTCCCGTCAGATTTTGCCAGGCTTCAATCGCAAATTCGGCTTCGCCGTCGGCGTCGGCGCACCAGACGACCTGCTCGCTGGCGGAGACGAGCGCGCGGTATCGCTCTTCACTTTTCCTGATTGCCTGTTCGATTCGCTTGCGTTTGGTGATGTCGCGCGTAACGGAAGTAATATATTTCTTGCCGGAGATGACCGCGGTCGAAACCGAGGCTTCGGCGTAAATAATCGAGCCGTCCTTAGGTTTGAGTTTAAATTCGTAAATCGACGGAGCATCTTCGCCGCGCAGACGCGCTTTTCCGTATTCGGACATTCGTTCGGCTTCGTCAACCGGCAGCATTTCGACCGATTTTCTGCCGAGAAATTCTTCCTGCCGCTCGCAGCCGAACATCTCGATATGAGATTTATTGACATAGACGATAATGCCGTCGTCCTCGACCAGAATGCCCTGCAAAAATTTTTAACCTAAGTTAATAATAAAGTCAAAAAAAATTGCTTTGGCAAATCGATAAATGAAAAAGCGGTCGCTCAAAAGTTATTTTTCCGATTGCGCAAAACAGAAAAAATGCACATTGTTTCCGTAAAGGTCGTCTATTTTTCGTTCATTAAATGTTTGACCGTTTCGACAAGTTTTATAAGGTCGTTCGGTTTGACCAGATATTCGCTGGCTCCGGCATTTATGGCGTTTTTCCGGTCGGCTTCCTGCGTTTTTCCGGTGAAAAACAGAATCGGCGTCTCGGCGTCGGTTCTGCGAATAATCTCGCACAGTTCGACGCCGGAAATATCGGGCAGAGCGTAATCGAGTATGTAAACGTCGAAGGCTTGTTTTTTCATTAAGGAAATAGCGATGTCGGCGGTTTCGCACGATGTTACGGAGTATTTCCAATCCGAGTAAAGCGGCAGCATCGCGCTGACGACCTCGCAGGAATCTTTATTATCATCGACATACAAAATACGGGAAGAAACCGGCATAATTTTTCACCTCGCAAAAAGATTTCGATATTTCAAACGGATAAAGCCGGAAAAAGATGCGAACTTAAAATAATGATAAGCGCGCTCAAGGGCTGGAATGACCTGAATAAAAAAGCCGTCTATAAAATATTTCATCAAAATTATCGAAACCGAATGTGCGTGTCTGTTATGTGTCTGACCAAACCGAAAAAATTTATTGAACGGCGCGACGCGCGGTCGTCGCATAAATAATTCTTCGGGAGATTTTACGCAAATTCGGCAAGCGTAGAACAATTAAACTTATACTCGCCGCGGCGAACTTTACCGAACTTTTGTTCGACCTAAAAGCTCCAGCAAGCGGTCGGGATAATCGGTCATAATGCCATCGACGCCCATATCGAGCAGGCGTTTCATATCCGCCGTTTCGTTCACCGTCCAGATGTGAACCTGTAAATTACGCTCGTGCGCCGACGCGACAAATTCTTTGCCGACGCTCGCAAATTCGGGAATTTGCAGAGCCTTCATCGCCGGGCTGAACGATTTGCTCAAACCGGCTTTATAGAGCGCCAGAAATTTGCCGACTTCCGTCGTCGAGGCTGAAGTGGCGACTTCCGGGCATTCGCGCCGAAAATCGTCGATAATCGCCTGCGTAAATGAACCGACGACCACTTTATCAGTCATTTTATGCTCGCGGACAATTCGGCACAAAGGCTTTACAATCGAAGCGGCGCTTTGTTTAGGTTCGATATTAAACCGCATCACGGGAAAAGCCGTAAAAACTTCGCGCAGAGTCGGAATTGTAATGTCGTTTTGACGAAGCGGAAAAGTTTTCCCGCCGTCGGGCGAAAAGCGATAACCGGCATCGAGCTGTTTTAATTGGTCGAGCGTCATATCGGCAACCGTTCCGCCGCCGTCGGTCGTTCTCTCGACGGTCGAGTCGTGAATGACGACGAGCGTTCCGTCCGCTGTGCTTCGCACGTCGATTTCTATTACGTCAACGCCCAAAGCCGCCGCCCGCTCAAAGGCGTATAAAGTATTTTCGGGAAACAGTCCCGCGCCGCCTCTGTGCGCGATTGCCAGCGGGCGCGCCGCGTTCTGTTTAAAAAACGCCGATTCGGTCGCCGGTTCTCCTGCCGACCCCGCCAAAGAACCGTAAATTGTACTCATAACGACAACGACGACAAGCAAAAAAATCGCCGACCATTTAATAAGTTTTCTTGCCACAACACCTCGCTATCTTATCGATAAAAACCAAACCAGTCGGAGCAAACATAGTCGGAGCACGGGCATCCTGCCCGCAATGAGCGCCTGAGCGCGAAAAATCTACTTTAAATTAAACGTCGTTTATAAATAAACTCGACTGACGCCGCTTGCGCGCCGTTTGCGGGCAGGATGCCCGCGCTCCCAGGCGTCTCGAAAATTCACTTTTCATCAATATAATTCATTCGGATTTCCGACGATGATTTATTTTGTATCGAAAGCGAGCCGGAAAGATGTATCGATTCCGTGTCTAATCGAGATGTCTGCCGCGCGGCTGGATTTGTTTCGAGCCGAAGCAACGCGGCGAACGCGCGTTCGCGTCAAAAGATGCTGAAAAAACTTTCAATTCGGCAATCCATTTACAAGTTTCGGAATTTAT
>JALZOE010000335.1 GCA_030857325.1 Acidobacteriota bacterium | reverse complement strand
GCCTTAATCAGTTATCTACTTAAATATTCTTCACCAAATTTATATGTCTCCAAAAAGGGGAAAATTTACTAAACAGCACCGGACAAAATCGAAACGTATCAGGATTTTGTATCTCCTGATATCTGTTTTTGTCGTCACCGGCACTCTCGTCACCACCCGAATTACGTTTTCGGCGGACGACATTATTCTTCCAAACAAATCTACGGTTCATTTTATTAAACCGGCGGTAACGCCAGAGCCGAAAAACACTCCGGCGTCAAACGTTCCGGCGCAGACCTCTGCCTTTCGGATAAAACTTATGATTGGCGAAACACGCGATGTTTCGGTGACGGGCGCGGTGAATTCAGTGATGGTAGTTTCTCCGGAAATCGCTTCGGCACAAATCAAAAACGGCAGCGTATTAACAATTTCCGGAGTGAGAATTGGTGAAACGATTTTGATAATTACAGGCGACGGACAACGGCAGACTTTTATCGTCGAAGTCGCGTGGCAGCCGCCCGTTTCAGAACGTCAAAACGCAATTTTCGTCGAACGAGCGGTCAGCGAAAACGCTAAAATGTCCGGTTCGTATAACGTTGTATATACAAAAGGTTCCGAGCAAAATCTTTCACTCATAAAAAATCGCTTCGAACTTCGGCGCAAACTTTCAGAAGATAGAACCTTGCGCGTGTCCGGCGAAATGTATAAATTTTTCGGCGGCGACAATCGACAAAAGGGATTCGGCAGATTTCAGAATTACGGATTAGACCGCATTTCCGTCGGTGTTGATTCGACCGACAAAACGATTGATTTTCTGGACAGTCAGGTTCGAATTTCACCCATTATTTCTAATAGCTTTGAAATGCGCGGTTTCCACCTGGCTTCAACGCCAAAATTATCAAAAAATCCCGATTCGCCGCGCAAAGGAATCGAAGTTTTTGCCGGACTAACCAGACCGACATCTGTTTTTTACGATAAAACCCGCGCGAAATTATTCGGCGCGATGCTTCCGGTGGCAAGCGGCGATTCCTGGCAGGCGCGAGCCGGTTTTATTTCGGTTACCGCCCCCGAAGATAATCAATTCGGGCGCGGCGGAACAGCTTTTCAGCTCAACGGTACTTACGCGCCGAATAAGAAATTTTCGGCGGATGGCGAGGTCGGGTTTGCCAACGGCTCGCTTTCGTGGGCGGCAAGGTTAAACCTGAAACTCAAAAAATTTGGCGCTTTAACCGAGTTTAGTCGCGTGGACAAAAACTCACCTTTGAGCAATCTCAACGCGCTGTCGGGCGGACGGCAAACTGAAGCGTTTTCCGTTTACTGGCGACCGGATAAGCGTCTCAATTTTTCCGCCAGATACAATCACACGAATATAGAACGGCTCACAAATTCCGGATTTGCCAATTTTAACCGCTCGACATTTTCCGCTAATGCAGGCTATCGTCTGAATCAAAATTCGCGGCTCAACTTCCGCTTTACAGACCAGCAGATTGAAACCGCAGCGCCCGGAAGTTCGTCAAAATTTCAGATTGCCACGCGGACGTTCACAGCCGGTTACAACAGCCGCTTCAATCAACATTTATCAAATGATTTTGAAGCCGGAATAAACATCAGCCGCGAAGCGAATGCCAAATCAGGACTGGAAACCGGATTTAACCTGCGCGAGCAGTTGCGTTTTTCGTGGAGCGGAAATTCTTTGACCGGCTTTTTTAATTATACGAATCGAACGCCTTCGCTGACCAGCTTGATTATGCGTAATCCGCAGCTCCTGCCGCTTGAATTACAACCTGTTTTTGCCTTAAATCCGGCGCAGTTTTTGCAGGTTTACCGCGACCGTATCGCCTTTCTGCTTCCGGGCGTCGAACTTCCCGCTACGCGCAATATGGATGCCGGAGTTCGTTTTCAAACAACCGTTTCGCGGTTTACTCTGTCGGGCGAAACACGCTACGGCGCGAGCGAGATTTACTCGCAAAATCAAAAAAATCTTTTCACTTCAATCGGCGTAGATTTTCGGCTCGACGCGGCAAATTCAATTCAAATAAACGGCTGGCATTCTTTCGGCGCAAACAGTCAAACGGCGATTATTTTCGGATTTACACATCGTTTCGGAAGCGACAGCGGCGGCGGTTTTCAATTTTCCAAATTTCTCGGCTTGAGTAAAGGAAAGGTAAGCGGGCGAGTCTATTACGATTTGAACGGAAACGGGCAGGACGACGCGGGCGAATCGGGAGTTGCCGGAACAACCATTCAGTTAAACGAAAAACGCAGCGTCAAAACCGATGCCGAAGGAAGATATGAATTTTCGGCTAATGAAGGCAGATACAATATCAGTCTTGTTTCCGAAGAGTTAGGTGTCCGCCTTCGCGCAAGCACCGCGACGCAGCAGCAAATCTCGCTCTCAGCACGGCAGACGGTCAATGTCAGCTTTGGCATGTCAGGTTTCGGTTTCATCAGCGGTCGTGTTTTCAACGATGCGAGTTTGGCGGGCGAGGTGCCGAAATCGAATATGCAAGGAATCGACGGCGTTAGACTTGTTTTGCATTCACGTGACTCGCAGTCGGAAAATCTGATCGTTGACCGGATGAGCAGTAAAGGCGGATTCTATGAATTCACTAACCTTCCTCCCGGAAATTATACACTTTCAATTGACTCTCTGACATTGCCTGCAAACTTTAGGCTCCCGGCGCAGACTTCGTGGGAAATCAAAGTCGTACCGCTGCAAGGATTTTATCTGGACATTCCGATTGCCGCTCAACGCGCTATAGTCGGCATTGTGTTTATTGACAAAGATGGCAACGGGAAATTTAATCCGCAAGTGGACGAACCTGTCGAGGGAGCATATATTACCGCAAACGACACTGTTGCGGTATCAGACCGGAACGGCGCATATATCCTGCGAAATCTTTCCGCCGGAAAAATAAAAATGAATGTCCGCTCTTCTGCAGGAGCGATAAATCCTGCGATTTTTATCGAATTAGGTATAGAGCCGGTGACCAAACGCGCGGTTGATTTTGCCGTCAAACGGTAAATGAAAAGAAATAGTTAAGTTATGAAATTGGAATACCAGTATCAGAAAATTTAGTCGGATAATAAACTTTCAAATTTATTAGCGGTCGCCTGCGGCATAATTCCCCGATTCGATGGAAAATGCCTGTCCTCAATGCCCCACAAACATATTTCATTATCATTTGCCGACAAACTGTTTTGAACCATTATTTAGATATATTCATTATATATATAAGCCTTAATAAGAAATAGACAATTTTTAATTGTCTATTTCTGTATGGCACGAAATATGCAATAAGCATTAGCGGTTGATTTGTTGTGTTAAAACAAAATCAGCCGTCAAACTTCGCCGAATTCATATTGCTGAACTTATCCAATCTTCATCAGCATTCAGCAGATTTTCTTTCAAATATTGAGCCTAATCGGAAATGATTAGGCTCTTTCCCTATCTGTCGGATTGCCGGAAAGAAAACTAACGCTTTCATTTATGCAGTCCAAGATAATCAATTAAAAATTGAAATGCTTTTATTGCGTGTTATAATCTCAAACGTGAAAAAAGATTTGTGTGCTTTAGTAATAGACGACGAACCACAGGTCGGCGGCTTTGTCGCTCAGATTTTGCGAACCGAAGGCTGGGATGTGAGCGAAGCCCGAAGCGCTGAACAAGCGTTTGAGATGCTACCGGAAAAAAAGTGGCTGCTGGTTTTCTGCGATGTCGTATTGGGCGGAACTGACGGCTATGCGGTTTTGCGCAGGTTTTCGGAAAAGCTATCCGAAGCGCGGTTTGTTTTAATGACCGGACACGGTTCAGCCGTCGGCGCGCTCGACGCGACCGCCATCGGAGCTTACGACTATCTGACTAAGCCGTTTACAATTGACGACATTCTTAACATCTCCAAAGTCGTTTGTGAAGAGCATCAGCACCGCTCGAAATCGGCGGCGAAACCGCAGTCTTCACCG